>NZ_VSMK01000432.1 GCF_011682075.1 Nitratidesulfovibrio liaohensis | reverse complement strand
CGCCATCGCGGGCATGGGCCTGGGTGCGGACGTGGCCCTGATCACCGACGGCCGCTTCAGCGGCGGCACGCGCGGCGCGGCCATCGGCCACGTCTCGCCGGAAGCCGCCGATGGCGGCAACATCGGGCTGGTCAGGGAAGGCGACCGCATCCTCATCGACATCCCCGCCCGCAGGCTGGACCTGCTGGTGGACGAGGCGGAACTGGCCGCCCGGCGCGAAGCCTTCGTGCCGCTGGAAAAGCCGGTCACCTCACCCCTGCTGCGCCGCTACGCCCGTCAGGTGACCAGCGCGGCCACCGGGGCCATGTACCGCAAGTAGCCTGCCGAAACGCCCGCACTCCGCTGCATTCATTAACGGCCCGTCGCACCACCTGTGCGGCGGGCCGCTTCAGCTTGTCCACAACGTCTGCTTTTTGAACGCCTCCGGCGGCCAAGGGGCTGCCGCCCCTTGGAACCCCATATTTTATGGCTGCGCAATATCCAATTAACACAACAGAACATTTTTTGGAGGAGGCGGGGGAAGAGGCTCCTTTTCCAACGGAGTCCTTCCCTTCGTGCGATTTGGAGTGCTCAACAGCCTGTGGCGGCAAAGAGCAATCTGCTGACAAAGTTCCTTCCCACGCTTGACACGACATCACTATATCAGTATTTGCTGATTTAGTGATGTTATCATCCCCGGGCAACGCAGACCGCTGCATGCTCGGACGTGGAAGGGAAACGGAAACCGGTGCGAATCCGGTACAGGCGCGCTGCCGTGTTCGGGCATGCCGCCCGCGTCCACCGCCACTGCCCTCCGGCTCTCCCCTTGCCTGCACGGCAAGGGGCAACCGGACACGGCGGGGTGGGAAGAGCGCGGGCCACGGCCCCGCAACACGCGACGTCCCTCGCAAGGGCGCTCGCGTGGTTACGGAGCCTTTCACCCACCGCCCGTCAGTCGGAAGACGTCCCCTCCGCACACCGCCCAAGGCCGCGCGAACCGGACCCCGGCATGCGCCCGCCCGTTGCACGGGCGCGCGCTCGCGAATCGCTCTCACCTGTCTTCACGCATTCCGGAGGTGGCAATGCGTACCCACACCCTTGGTTTTCCGCGCATCGGCGGCAACCGTGAACTGAAAAAGGCCGTCGAGGACTACTGGAAAGGCGCCGCCACGCGGCAGCAACTGGAGGACGCCGCCCGCGCCATCCGCCTGCGCAACTGGACCCTCCAGCGCGAGGCGGGCATCGACGTGGTGCCCGTGGGCGACTTCGCCCTGTACGACCACATCCTGGACGCCGCCCTGCTGCTGGGCGTGGTGCCCCCGCGCTTCCGCAACGGCGATGCTCCGCGCGACATCGACCTGATGTTCCGCATGGCGCGCGGGCAAGGCGGCGACCACCCCGTGGCCCCGCTGGAAATGACCAAGTGGTTCGACACCAACTACCACTACCTGGTCCCGGAACTGGACGCGACCACCACCTTCGCGCCCGACGCCGCCCCCCTGCTGGCCCGGCTTGACGAGGCGCTGGCGGCGGGCTTCACCCCCAAGGCGGTGCTGCCCGGCCCCATGACCTTCCTGTGGCTGTCCAAGCGCGTGGACGGCGGCACCCGCTGGTCGCTGCTGCCCGCCCTGCTCGACGCCTACGGCGTGCTGCTGCGCGACGTGGCCGCCCGCTGCCCGCTGATCCAACTTGATGAACCCATCCTGTCGCTGGATCTGGCCGACGACATCCGCTCGCGCTTCGTACCCGCCTATGCCCGGCTGCGCGTGGCCGCGCCGGACGCCACCCTGGTGCTGGCCACCTACTTCGCCCCGGTGGGCGACAACCTGCCCACGGCACTGTCCCTTCCTGTGGACGTGGTACATCTGGATCTGGTGCGCGGGCCGGAAGACCTGGCACCGGCGCTGGACATCCTGTCCCGCACCCCCAGAAAACAGCCCGACGACCCCGCGCTGCCACAATCCGGCATTGCGCTTTCGTTGGGGGTCATCAATGGCCGCAACGTCTGGCGCGTGGACGCGGACAAGGCCGCCGCGCCGGTGCGCACCGCCGTGGCCGCCCTTGGCCCTGACCGGGTGTGGGTGGCCCCGTCCTGCTCGCTGCTGCACACCCCCGTGGACCTTGACGCGGAAACCGGGCTGGACCCGGAAGTGGCGCAGTGGCTGGCCTTTGCCAAGCAAAAGTGCGCCGAGGTGCGTCTGGTGGCTGACATGTGCGACCTGAACGGACGCGCCGATGCGCCGGAAACCGCCGCCGCCCTGGCCCGTAACCGGGCCGCGCTGGCCGCGC
>NZ_VSMK01000431.1 GCF_011682075.1 Nitratidesulfovibrio liaohensis | reverse complement strand
GGCTCCGCCCGCCGACCTGGCCGATGGCGCCCGCGTGCGGATGCAGCCATGAGCCGCGCGCAGGGGTCCGCCGTTTCTCCCCACTCTGCCGCGCCGGATGACGTGCCGGGCATGGATGCCACACCTGCCGCCGCGTCCCCGCGTGCGTCCTTGCGCGCGGCCAGCCCGCCCATTCTTCTCCAGTCCGTCTCCAAGGCCTACAGGCGGGGCGCGCAGGTGGTGCCGGTGCTGACCAACGTGAACATGGCCGTGGCCCCCGGCGAGTTTCTGGCGCTGATGGGGCCGTCCGGCTCCGGCAAATCCACGCTGCTCAACCTCATCGCGGGCATCGACCGGGTGGACGCGGGGGCCGTCTTCGTGGGTGAAACGGACATCACCACCCTGGACGACGCGGACCTGGCCCGCTGGCGCAGCCGCAGCGTGGGGTTCATCTTCCAGTTCTACAACCTCATCCCGGTGCTGAACGCGCTGGAGAACGTGGAACTGCCGCTCTTGCTCACGCCGCTTTCCGGGCGCGAACGGCGGGAACGGGCGCGCACCGCGCTGACCATGGTGGGCCTGTCCGACCGCATGGACCACTACCCCGGCCAGCTTTCCGGCGGGCAGCAGCAGCGCACCGCCATCGCCCGCGCCCTGGTGGCCGACCCGGACATCCTGGTGGCCGACGAACCCACCGGCGACCTGGACCGCGTGTCCGCCGGGGAAATCCTGGACCTCATGAGCGGGCTTAACCGCACCATGGGCAAGACCATCATCATGGTTACCCACGACCCGCGCGCGGCGGAACGGGCGGGCCGCCTGCTGCTGTTGGAAAAGGGCGAACTGGCCGATGCTCACGCTTAAATTCGTGCTGCGCAACCTGGCTCGGCACCCGTTGCGCAACGCGCTGACGGTGCTGGGCATCGCCATTTCCATCATGGCCTTCGGCCTGCTGCGCACCACGGTAGAGGCCTGGTATGCCGGTGTTTCCGCATCCGCCGCCAACCGGCTGGTAACCCGCAACGCCATCTCGCTGGTGTTCCCGCTGCCCATCGCCTACGCGGGCAAGATACGCGCCGTGGAAGGGGTGACGCACCTTTCGTGGGGCAACTGGTTTGGCGCGTACTACGTGGACGAGAAGAATTTTTTCGCCAACTTCACCGTGGACATGCGCAGCTACCTCGACCTGTATCCGGAATTCGTCATTGCCGACGACCAGAAGGCCGCCCTGCTGCGCGACCGCAAGGGCATGGCCGTGGGCGCGAAGCTGGCCCGGCGCTTCGGCTGGAAGCTGGGCGACACCGTGCCGCTGAAAGGCACCATCTATCCCGGCGACTGGAACGTGGTGGTGCGTGCCATCTACGCCGGGCGCTACCCCAACACCGACGAGACGCAGGCCTTTTTCCACTGGGAATACCTGAACGAGCGGATGAAGATGGAGCGGCCCGCCCGCGCCGACCATGTGGGCTTCTACATGATCGGGGTGGACCGGGCCGAGAATGCGGCCCGCGTGGCGGGCGACATCGACGCGCGATTCCGCAATTCGCTGGCGGAAACCCTGACCGAGACGGAACAGGCCTTCCAGATGGGCTTCATCTCCATGAGCGAGGCCATCATCATGGCCATCCGGCTGGTGTCGGGCATCGTCATCGTGATCATCATGGCGGTGGCGGCCAACACCATGGCCATGTCCGCCCGCGAACGCATGGGCGAATTCGCCACGCTGAAGGCGCTTGGCTTCGGCGGCGGCTATGTGGCCCTGCTGGTGACGGGCGAGGCGCTGGCCTTGTCGCTGCTGGGGGGCGCGGCGGGATGCGCGTTGTCCGTGCCGGTCACGCGGGTCATCGCCCATGTGCTGGGCGACTATTTTCCGGTGTTCCTGCTGTCCGGCGAAACGCTGGCCCTGCAAGGCGCCGCCGCAACGGTGGTGGGGCTGGTGGCGGGCGCGGTGCCGGCGTGGCGGGCAAGGCAGTTGCGCATAGCCGACGTGCTGGGCAGATAAGGGAACGGTATGGCTTCGCTCTTTTCGTACAGCCTGCGCAACATGCTGGCGCGTCGCCTGACCACGGCCCTGACCGTGGGGGGGATGGCGTTGGTGGTGTTCGTTTTCGCGGCCATGCTCATGTTGTCCGAAGGGCTGCGCACCACCCTGGTGCTTACCGGGTCGCCCGACAACGTGGTGCTGCTGCGGCAGGGCGCCAAGGCCGAAATGGAAAGCGCGGTGGACCGCGACCAGGCCCCGCTGGCGGAAAGCCTGCCCCAGGTGGCCCGCGCCGCCGGCGGCGGGCCGTTGG
>NZ_VSMK01000441.1 GCF_011682075.1 Nitratidesulfovibrio liaohensis | reverse complement strand
CCGCACGCCCGAGCAGCGCCCCGGCGTCCCCCGCATCGTGGGCGACCACCCCGCAGTGCGCCGCGTGCTGGCCCTGGCCCGTCAGGTGGCCCCTTCGCGCGCAACGGTGCTCATTTCCGGAGAATCGGGCACCGGCAAGGAAATGTTCGCGCGGTTCCTGCACGGCTGGAGCGACCGGGCCGAAGGCCCCTTCGTGGCCGTGAACTGCGCCGCCCTGCCGGAACACCTGCTGGAAAGCGAGCTGTTCGGCCACGAGAAGGGCTCCTTCACCGGGGCCATTGCCCGCAAGCTGGGCAAGTTCGAACTGGCGAGCGGCGGCACCATCCTGCTGGACGAAATTTCAGAAATGGACCTTGGCCTGCAGGCCAAGCTGCTGCGCGTGCTGCAGGAAAGCGAGATCGATCGCGTGGGCGGCACCGAGACCGTGAAGGTGGACGTGCGCGTGCTGGCCACCACCAACCGCGACCTGGACGACTGGGCGAAGCAGGGCAAGTTCCGGCAGGACCTGTTCTTTCGCCTGAACGTCATCCCCCTGCGCCTGCCCGCCCTGCGCGAACGCGGCGACGACGTGGTGGTGCTGGCCCGGCATTTTGCCGCCACCTACGTGCGCGAGTATGGCCTTGCCCCCGCCGAGTTTTCGCCCGAGGCCGAAGAGTGGCTGCAACACTACGACTGGCCGGGCAACGTGCGCGAGTTGCAGAACCTGATGGAGCGCGCCGTGCTGCTGGCCGGGGGGCGGCCCATCACCACCCGGCACTTCCTGCTCGACCCCGACAACTGGCCGCTGTTCGAAGAGGGCGACCTGGACTCGGGCGGCGAGGATGGCGGTGCGGTCGCCCCGGCAGGGGCGGACGGCGTCGGTGATGCGTCCACGTTATCCGAGGATGGCGGACAGGCGGGGGGGCCTGACGTCGCGTCCTTCCCCGGTGGGGTCATCCCCCTGCACGAGATGGAACGCATCATGATCCTGAAAGGGCTGGAGGTCACCTCCGGCAACCGCACCCAGGCGGCGGAACTGCTGGGCATCTCGGTGCGCACCTTGCGCAACAAGCTCAACGAATACCGCGGAATGGGCATAGAAGTTGCCTGACGCCCCTTGCGGGCCGCGGTGATGTGCACTACACCGGACAAACCGCCCGGAACCCCACGCGCGGGTTCGCGGGCGGTTGCGGCATGAGGCCCCCGGCACCGGCAACCGCCACGCAGGCTCGTAGCGTCGTGGTGACCGGCGGTGGGCGCGGCGCCCTGCATGCCCTTGTGCCGACGTTTCGCGGCTGCCGGATCGGCATCCGGGCCGCAATCATGCGATGCAGTGTGTCCCAGGGACCTTCGGCCCGCCGGACGAACCAGCTTACGGGCGGCGCGGGTGCGCACGCCATACCGGCAACGCCGAATCCACGAGGGGTAGCATGTCCATGAACCTTACGCAGAAGATCATCGCGGCGCATCTCGTCAGCGGCGAGATGGCCCCGGGGGCCGAAATCGGCCTGCGCATCGACCAGACCCTGACCCAGGACGCCACCGGCACCATGGCCTATCTGCAATTCGAGGCCATGGGCGTTGACCGCGTGCGCACCGATCTTTCGGTGAGCTACGTGGACCACAACACCCTGCAGATGGGCTTCCGCAACCCGGACGACCACCGCTTTCTGCGCACCGTGGCCGCGAAACACGGAGTGATCTTTTCGCCCCCCGGCACCGGCATCTGCCACCAACTGCATCTGGAAAATTTCGCGCTGCCCGGCGCAACGCTTGTCGGCTCCGACAGCCATACCCCCACGGCAGGCGGCATCGGCAGCCTGGCCATGGGCGCGGGCGGCCTTTCCGTGGCCCTGGCCATGGCGGGCGAACCGTACTTCATCTCCATGCCCCGCGTGGTCAAGGTGCGCCTGGAAGGCCGCCTGACCGGCTGGGCGTCCGCCAAGGACGTCATCCTGCACCTGCTGGGCCTGCTCACGGTCAAGGGCGGGGTGGGCAAGGTGTTCGAATTCGCCGGGCCGGGCGTGGCCACCCTGAGCGTGCCCGAACGCGCGGTGATCACCAACATGGGGGCGGAACTGGGGGCAACGGCCTCCCTGTTCCCCAGCGACGAGCGCACCCGCGCCTTCCTGGCCTCCATGGGCCGCGAGGACGACTGGAAGGAACTTTGCGCTGACGCGGACGCCACCTACGACGACGAGATCGTCATCGACCTTTCCGCGCTGGTGCCGCTGGTGGCCCAGCCGCACATGCCCGACCGGGTGGTGCCCGTGGCCGAACTGGCGGGCCTTTCCGTGGACCAGGTGGCCATCGGCTCGTGCACCAACTCGTCCTATGCCGACATGCGCATGGTGGCCGAGGTGCTGCGCGACAAACTGGTGCACGTGGGCACCGACACCATGGTCTCGCCAGGCTCCAAGCAGGTGTTGAAGATGCTGGCCGCCGAAGGCCTGGTGGAACCGCTGCTGGACGCGGGTGTGCGCATCCTTGAATGTTCGTGCGGGCCGTGCATCGGCATGGGCGGTTCGCCCGTGTCGGGCGGGGTCAGCGTGCGCACCTTCAACCGCAACTTCGAAGGCCGCAGCGGTACCAAGGATGCCAAGGTGTATCTGGTTTCGCCGCTTACCGCCGCCATGGCCGCGCTGCACGGGCAGTTCACCGACCCGGCCACCTGGGGCACCCCCCCGGCCCAGCCGGAATTGCCCGCCAAGGCTCCTTCCATCCGCCACCTGTTCGTGTTTCCGCCTGCTGACGGTAGCGGCGTGGAGGTGCTGCGCGGGCCCAACATCGTGGCGCTGGAGCAGTTCACGCCCATGGACGTCACGGTGACGGCGCCGGTGGTCATCAAGCTGGGCGACGACATCACCACCGACCACATCATGCCTGCCGGGGCGGAGATCACCTCGTTGCGCTCCAACGTGCCCGCCATCGCGCAGCACGTGTTCGGGCGGGTGGACGCGGATTTCGTGGCCCGCGCCAGGGCGGCGGGCATCGGGGTCATCGTGGCCGGGGACAACTACGGCCAGGGCTCCAGCCGCGAACATGCCGCGCTGGCCCCGCGCCACCTGGGCATCCGCGCGGTCATCGTGCGTTCGCTGGCGCGCATCCACCGGGCCAACCTGGTGAACTTCGGCATCCTGCCGCTGATCCTGTGCGACCGGGCCGACTACGACAGGCTGACCGTGGGTGGCACGGTGACCATTCCCGCTTCGGCCATCACCGCGGGAGGCGAGGTGGACGTGCAGGTGGAGGGCGTGGGCGCCATCCGCGTACGGAACGATTTGACGCAGAAGGAATTGGATATTATCCGGGCAGGCGGATTGCTGAACCACGTCCGCCTTTCCAGAAAACAGTAGGGTGTCCTTGCCGGGGCTCCGCACGGAGCCTCCGGCACCCCCGGCCCCCCGACGCGACCGCGCGCAATCGGCGCAGCCAGCGCAACTGGCGCAGCCGGACGCACCGGGGGGCATTGGCGCACACCGCAATGGAGTTTCTCAATGCTTGAACAGATCCGTGCCCACGCGCAGTCGTGGGGCGTGAAGATTGCCTTCGGCATCATCATCCTCGTGTTCGTCTTCTGGGGCGTGGGCTCCATGAACAACAGCTCGTCGGGTGCCCTTGCCACGGTGAACAAGAAGCCCATCCTGCTCCAGGAGTTCGGGCGCACCTACGAGCGCCAGGTGGAAGCGCTGCGCAGCCGCTACCCCGGCATCACCGCCGAGGACATGAAGCAGATGGGCCTCAAGCGACAGGTGTTGCAGTCCATGATCACCGAGCGCCTGCTGGCCGACGAGGCCGTGCGTATCGGGCTTTCGGTGTCGCCGGTTGAACTGCGCCGCTCCATCGAGTCCATAACGGCCTTCCGCAACGGCGACGGAAAGTTCGACGCCGAAGTGTACCGCTCCGTGCTCAAGGGGCAGCAGACCACGCCCGGCCGCTTCGAGGACGGCATCCGCCACGACATGCTGCTGCAGAAGCTGCGCGACCGGGTTACCGCACCCGCTTCGGTCACCGACGAGGAGGCCCGCGCCCTGTTCGACTACGGGCGCGAGCGCCGGACCATCGAATACGTGCTGTTTCCCCTGGAAGACCATGTGCTCAAGGTGACCCCCACCGACGAGCAGATCGCCGAACGCTACAACGAGAATCTGGATGCCTGGCGCAACCCGCAGCGCATCAGTCTGGACGCGGTCACCCTGACCCCGGCCAGCCTGGCCGCCAGCGTGGAGATTCCCGAATCGGCCATTGCCGCCTTCTACGCGGACAATGCCGAAACGTATTTCGTGGTGCCGGAGCGCGTGCGCGCCCGCCACATCCTGTTCATGGCCCAGGAAGGGGCGAGCAAGGAAGAGGATGCCGCGGCCCGCGCCAAGGCCGAGGACGTCATTGCCCAGGTCAAGAAGGGCAAGGACTTCGCCGCGCTGGCCGCCAAGCTGTCCGACGACAAGGGCAGCGGCACGCAGGGCGGCGACCTTGGCTGGTTCACCAAGGGGCAGATGGTGCCCCCCTTCGAGGCGGCCGCGTTCGCCTTGAAGCCCGGTGAGATCAGCGCGCCCGTGCGCACCGCCTTCGGCTGGCACGTCATCAAACTGGAAGCGCACGAAGCCCAGCGCACCCGCGCTCTGGACGAAGTGCGCGGCGAGATCCGCCAGCGCCTGGGCGAGGAGAAGGCGTCCGAACGGATGCACGAGGCCCTGGATACCGCCCTGGAAATGGCGGGCGCGGGCAAGTCCATCGACGACATCGCCAAGGCGCTGAAGCTGGAACACAAGCCCACCGGCCTGTTCTCGCGCGCCGACGCGGGCGTTGCCGTGGGCCTGAAGGGTCAGTCCGTGGGCACGGCCTTCACCACCCCGGCGGGTACGGTCATCGACACTCCGCTGGAAATCGAGGGCGGGTACATGATCGCCGCCGTGCTGGAATCGCAGCCGGAAAGCGTGACCCCGCTGGAAAAGGTGAAGGAAGAAGTGGCCGCCCAGGTGCGCCGCATCGAAGGTGCCAAGTTGGCGGTAAAGGCCGCGCAGGAAGCCGGGGCCAAGCTGGCCGACGGCCTGCCCGTCGATCTTGCCGCCAAGGTAAAGACCGCCGACCCCTTTGGCCGCAACGGCGTTGTCGCCGCCTTCGGCCAGAGCCGCGCCCTGGTGGACGCCGCCTTTGCCGCCGCCCCCGGCGTGTGGCAGGCCGCTCCTGTGGATACCTCGGCGGGTGCGGTGCTGTTCCGCGTCAAGGACGTACAGCGCCCCACCGATGCCGAATGGACCGCTGCCGCCGATACGGTGCGCGCCACCGTGCTGTCCGCCAAGCGCGAAGAACTCTTCCGCGTGTTCGTGGGCGAGCTGTCCTCCGCCGCCAAGATCGAGTTGCGCAACACCAAGATACTCGAAGACTAGCCGAACCATACATCGATACATGGCACGCAAGGCCGCCCTCCCGATGGGAGGGCGGCCTTTGTTTGTTGCATGTCAAACACGTATGCCGAAAATGTAAAAATACATTAATCGTGATAATAGGTTTAAAAATCGCATGGATGGTTGGCGTGTATGGGCTGGGAGTGCCTTTTTGGTCTGGGTTACGTAATTGCCTGGCCGCCACTGCAAGAGCTGAGAGGAAATTTCAGTAATTTTTTGACACATAAATACAAAAAAGTAAAAAATGCATGATAAAAAATTACAATTTCGTATTATATAGCGTGGGTTAGCGCCAGCGAGAAGTTGGGCGACAGCGTATTTGACTGAAAAGAATGGAGTTGCAGCGTTGGCCTGAAAGATGCTTTGTGCGCTTCATCGTAGCTGCCACGTGCATTCCGGTTGAGATGGGAAAAATGGGGAGGGACGTGTCCCCTCGTTTGCATCAGACAGGAGTGCATGCAACTGCAAAAAATGTTGCATGAAGTGAGGAATGCGGGATGAAAGGGCTCAAAAGTATCGTAACGGCGCTTGTGATTTTATGTACGCTGCTCGTTTCATGCGCGTCTTATGCGGATGATGCGCCTGTGTCTGATCCGAGCGGTGCATCAATCGGCACTTCTGCGGATGTGATCGGGGCCACCTCTGGCGCTCCGACCAAGGAAGAGTTCGACACGCTGTCCCAGAGTGAGCCCCTGGCCGCCAAGGTTGCCGATGTGGTCGGTCACAACCGCATCGCCATCAACATGATGTGGACGTTGCTGTGCGGCTTCCTGGTCATGTTCATGCAGGCGGGCTTTGCCCTTGCCGAAACGGGCTTTACCCGCGCCAAGAACGCCGGGCACACCATGGCCATGAACATGATGATCTACGGCATCGGCATGCTGGGGTACTGGATATGCGGCTTTGCCCTGCAAATGGGCGGCGTGGGCGGCGTGCTCAGCCTGGGCGGCGCTGGCGCGCTGGCCAACGAGTTTACCGTGACCATCGCGGGCAAGGATTTCGGCCTGTTCGGCACCACCGGTTTTTTTCTGTCCGGTGATGCCTATGACGCGGTGATCTTTTCTGTCTTCCTGTTCCAGATGGTGTTCATGGATACCACGGCCACCATTCCCACCGGCTCCATGGCAGAGCGCTGGACCTTCAAGTCCTTCGTCGTCTACGGGTTCTTCATTTCCATGTTCGTGTACCCGCTGTTCGCCAACTGGGTGTGGGGCGGCGGCTGGCTGTCGGCCCTTGGCCGCAACTTCGGCCTTGGCCACGGCGTGGCGGACTTTGCCGGTTCCGCCGTGGTGCATATGACAGGCGGCGTTGCGGCGGCTGCCGGGGCCATCGTGCTGGGGCCGCGCCTTGGCAAGTTCAAGCCTGACGGCACCCCCGTGGCCATGCCCGGCCACCACATCCCCATGGCCATTGCTGGCTGCTTCATTCTGGCCTTCGGCTGGTTCGGGTTCAACGCCGGGTCTACTCTGGCCGGGGGCGATCTGCGCATCGGCGTCATTGCCACCAACACCATGCTGGCCTCTGCCTCTGGCGCGTTCTTTTCCATGATGTACATGTGGATGCGCTACGGCAAGCCCGACGTGTCCATGGCAGCCAACGGCCTGTTGGCGGGTCTTGTGGCCATCACCTCGCCGTGTGCCTTCGTCAACTCGGTGGCGGCGGTGGGCATTGGCGCCGTGGCCGGGGTGATGCTGTGCATCAGCGTGCTGTTCGTGGAGCAGACCCTGAAGATCGACGATCCGGTGGGTGCCATTTCGGTGCACGGCGTGAACGGCGCGTGGGGCGTGCTGTCCCTGGGCCTGTTTGCCGACGGCACCTACGGCGAAGGGCTGAACGGCGTGGAAGGCACCGTGAAGGGGCTGTTCTACGGCGATGCCTCGCAGTTCATGGCTCAGTTGGTCGGCGTGGGCACCAACATCGTCTTCGTGTTCGTGGTGATGTACGTGTTCTTCAAGTTGTTGGACAAGGTCGTGCCGCTGCGCGTCGATCCGGAACTGGAACTGGAAGGGCTGGATCAGGCCGAGGTGGCGGTTTCCGCCTACCCCGACTTCAACCTGAAAAAGGCCATGAAGTAGGAGCCCGCCATGAAGAAAATCGAAGCCATCATCAAGCCGTTCAAGCTGGATGCAGTGAAGGACGCGCTGATCGCCATAGGGGTGTTCGGGCTGACGGTGACCGAAGTGCGCGGCTACGGACGCCAGCGAGGCCACGTGGAAACCTATCGCGGCCTGGAATACGAGGTGCAGTTCAATTCCAAGATCAAGGTCGAGACCGTGGTGCCCGACGGCATGAGCGACCAGGTGGTGAAGGCCATCACCACGGCGGCGCGCACCGGCAGCATCGGCGACGGCAAGATATTCATTTCCTCGCTTGAAGAGGTGATCCGCATCCGTACCGGCGAGGAGGGAACGGACGCCATCTGATAGTTGCCTTGCACGCCCCGAACAGCCGCGAGGCAAGCAGGACCGACGGGGCCGCCAGTTGTTGGCGGCCCCGCTTTATGTCCGGGGCACCGTCAGCAGCTGCAGCCGGGGCGCAGCAGTTCCTCGCGCACGCAGGGGGTGATGTCGTTGGCGTAGTGCAGGAACAGGCCGTCCACCCCCGCCAGCGGCGTCCAGTAGGCGTCCACGAAGCGGTTACCCGCCTCGGTGTAACTCAGGCTGCGAGCACAGGCATCATCGCGCACCGCTTGGTTGGCCTTGCACGCGGCGCAAGGTTTGTCCGGGCCGCACAGGGTAAAGCACTTGCGCCCCGGTTCGATGCCGACTGCCCGCGCCGCCTCGTTCACGGCCACGATGGTGCGGTTGGGCCGGGTGAGCATGACCGGGGAAGGGTGCTTGTCCCACATCATGCGGAAGGCTGCGAGGATGTGGGGAGAAATGTCGCCGGGCGTCGCGGCGGCGGGGGGCTGGTTGATGGGGTTCATGTGTCCTCCGGGGGCTTGCGTGGAGTGAGGGGGTTGCGGGGGCGGGGGGCGCCAGTGCGCGGTTCGCCCCGGTGCGCATGATTGCTTGGGTGCGGGTATCCATACGGGGCGTTCCCCATTGTCATGAATGCCATGCTATGCAATGATTGGTGAGTCGTGAATTGCGGATTGGCCATAATATTTACCTGATCGGACAAAAGATGTTCTGGAGTTTTTCCCTTACCCTTGCGGAATCCACCGCATGGCACGCCCACGACGTGTACGAGTTCGTGCTGTGCCGTTCCGGCAGCGGCCTGCTGCTGCTGGACCATGGCGAGGTGGCCCTGGAGGAGGGGCGCAGCGTGCTGGTCGCACCGCGCGTGCGGCACCGTTACGTCTTTGGCCGGAGCGAAGCCGCCGGGTTGAAGGTGGTGTGCCTGACCCAGGGGGACATGGCCACCCAGCTTTCCCCCACGCAGGTGGCCGCCCTTGTGACGCCGCAGCCGACGGGGTGTTCGGTGGTGGATCACCATGCCGACGCCGCCCGGCTGTGGGCCATGGCGGACATGATTCCCGACGGCATCGGGCGCGACGAAGGGACGGATGCGCCCGTGGCATGGGGGGCAATCGGCCTGCTGTTGGCCTTTCACGTGCGGGACATGCAGGCCGGGGGCGATGCGGGCACGCGGCACCACGACGTCATGCGCGGCGTGCGTGGCTGGCTGGACGCCCATCTGGCCCAACCGGTGGACCTGGACGGGCTGGCCGCCCGGTTCGGTCTGTCGCGCAGCCTGCTGACGCGCGAATTCCGGCGTCATGCGGGGGCCAGCGTGGTGGAGTACGTGAATACCCGCCGCCTGGAAAAGGCTGGGGGCGAACTGGCGGAATCTGACCGGGGCATTGCCGAGGTGGCGCTGCGTTGCGGCTTTGCAAGCCTGCCCAACTTCTACCGCCGGTTCCGGGCGCTGTACGGGGTGACTCCGGCGGAGTTCCGCCGGGTCGTCGCCGAGAATGCCGGGGGCGCTGTTGAAATGGTGCGCGGTACGGGGTCAGCACGGGAGAGCACCGGGGCAGGCGCGCGTTGAGCAGGCCCAGGCAGGAGTAAGCGCTTGACAGCGCGGGCGGGGCAGGGCAAGGGAGGCGTCACCCGCAACGGGAGCCGGAAGACGCCCCTACGACAGGCCGCGTCGGCCACGGCTCCGCAACCAGCAGGAACCCCACGTGCGCACCGCAGACTCCTACCGCAAGGTCTTTCCCGTCACCTGGGAACAGCTTCACCGCGACGCCAAGGCGTTGTCGTGGCGGCTGCTGGAGAAAGGGCCCTGGACCGGCATCATCGCCATCACACGCGGGGGGTTGGTGCCCGCCGCCATCATCGCCCGTGAAGTGGGGGTACACCTCATCGATACGGTATGCATCACCAGCTACAAGTGGCAGGATCAGTCCAGCCGCCTTGAAGTGCTGAAGGGCGTGCAGGGCGACGGCGACGGCTGGCTGATGGTGGACGACCTGGTGGACACCGGGCGCACGGCCAAGGCGGTGCGCGAAATGCTGCCCAAGGCCCACTTCGCCACCGTGTATGCCAAGCCAGAGGGGCGCCCCCTGGTGGACACCTACATCACCGAAGTCAGCCAGGATACATGGATTCTCTTTCCGTGGGACTCGGAGGTGCAGTACGTGCAGCCCCTTGTCAACCAGCGGGAAGCGGGCTAGAAATCTCTTTTCCGCATCAGCGTCGGCCTGGCCGCTCGTGAAGCGCCAGGCTGAGGTCCTTGTACATTGGCGGACGGGATCCCCGTTCGCAGCCGCATACCGTTCCATTCACCAAGCCCCGAGGAGGCTCCCGATGCGCAAATCCGTATCCGCGATGTTGCTGGTTGCCGCCATGCTGCTCATGGCCGCCCTGACCGGCTGCGGCGAAGACAAGAAGCCTGCCGAGGCCCCCAAGGCCGAGCAGACGCCCGCCGCCGCCGCGCCCGCTCCGGCTGCCGCCCCGGCCCCCGCTCCTGTGAAGGAAATGCAGGTCGGCTTCGTCTACGTTTCGCCCGTGGGCGACGTGGGCTGGTCCTGGGCCCATGACCAGGCCCGCAAGGCCATTGCGGAAATGCCCGGCGTGACCACCTCGTTCGTGGAATCGGTGCCCGAAGGGGCCGACGCCGAACGCGTCATCCAGAACATGGCACGCAAGGGCTTCGACATCATCTTCACCACCAGCTTCGGGTACATGGACCCCACGCTGAAGGTGGCGGAGCAGTTCCCCAACACCACTTTCATGCACTGCTCGGGCTACAAGACCGCGCCCAACATGAGCAACTACTTCGGGCGCATGTATCAGGCCCGTTACCTGACCGGCATGGTGGCCGGCTCCATGACCAAGTCGAACATCCTCGGCTACGTGGCGGCTTTCCCCATCCCCGAGGTGATTCGCGGCATCAACGCCTACACGCTGGGCGTGCGCGCCGTGAACCCCAAGGCCGAAGTGCGCGTGGTGTGGACCAAGACCTGGTACGACCCCGCCACCGAAAAGGAAGCCGCCAAGAGCCTGCTGGACGTGGGCGCAGACGTCATCGCCCAGCACCAGGATTCCCCCGGCCCGCAGGAAGCGGCCCAGGAACGCGGCGTGTACTCCGTGGGCTACAACTCGGACATGAGCCATTTCGCCCCCAAGTCGCTGCTGACCTCCGCCGTGTGGAACTGGACCCCGTTCTACAAGGACGTGGTGGAAAAGGTCCGCAAGGGTGAATGGAAGTCCGGCTCGTTCTGGCCCGGCATGGAACACGGCATCGTGGGCATCGCCCCCTACGGCGACATGGTGCCGCAGGACGTGCGATCCAAGGTGGACGCGCGCAAGGCCGAAATCGTGGCGGGCACCTACAAGGTGTTCTCCGGCCCGGTCAAGGATCAGAATGGCGTGGTGCGCGTACCCGACGGCCAAGTGCTTTCCGATCAGGACATGCTGGGCATGACCTGGTTCGTGGAAGGCGTGGTCGGTTCCACCCAGTAGTCGCGGTCAAGAACCGGAGCCCCCTGTCCATGTTCCTACCCAGAGTCGTGAAACGGCAGGAGCCCCTTCAATGGGGCTCCTTTTTCATTTTCGCGGTGGCCCTCGTCGTATCGCTGGGGGTCAGTTGCGCGTTGCTGGCCGTGCATGGCAAGCCGCCGCTGAAAGCGCTGGCGGTCCTGTGGTCGGGCGGTTTCGGCGGTCCCTTTGCGCTGGAAGACACGCTGCTGAAATCCATCCCCATCTTTTTGTGTTCGCTGGGGGTGGCCGTGTCGTTCCGCATGCAGGTGTGGAACATCGGCGCCGAAGGGCAGTTCGCCCTGGGCGCCGTGGGCGCCACGTGGGCGGTGCTGGCCTTTCCGGGCCTGCCCATGTGGGCCATGATGCCGGTGATGTTCCTGTGCGCCGCCATCGCGGGCGGGTTGTGGGCGGCGGTGCCCGCCGTGCTGCGCCTGCGCTTCGGCATGAACGAGATCATCTCCACGCTGATGTTCAACTACATCGGCATCCTGTTCCTGCAATTCCTGGTCTACGGCGTGTGGAAAGACCCGACCAGCTTCGGCTTTCCCATGACCCCCATTTTCCCCAAGGCCGCCATCATCGGCCCCATTGCCCCGGCCACCCTGGGGCGGGTGCACTGGGGCCTTGCGGTGTGCGTGGGCGTGGCCGTGCTGCTGGGCGTGTTCCTGAAGCGTACCCGCCTTGGCTTCGAACTGCTGGCCGGGGGCGAAAACCCCCGCGCCGCGCGCTATGCCCGCATGCCGTACAACCTGCTGGTGCTGCTGGTCATGTCGTTGTGCGGCGCGCTGGCGGGCTTTGCCGGGTGCATCGAAACATCGGCCACGGTCAACCGCCTGCAACCCAGCATCATGGTGGGGTACGGCTACACCGCCATCGTGGTGGCCTGGCTGTCGCGCCTGCGCGTCAGCTCCATCGCCTGCTTCGCGTTTCTGCTGGCGGGGCTGCGCGTGGGCGTGGAACACCTGCAACTGGATCTGCAGGTGCCCGCCGCCTTCGGGGGCATTCTTGAAGGCATGATCCTGCTTTCGGTGCTGGCCGGGCAGTTCTTCGACCGTTACCGCTTCACGCTGAAGGGGAGGAGTTAGCATGGACATGGATACCGCGCTGCTGCTCTCCATCCTGGCTGCCACCGTGCAGTCGGGCACGCCCATCCTGTACGCCACCCTTGGCGAGATGTTCACCGAACGTTCCGGCGTGCTGAACCTGGGCGTGGAAGGCATGATGATCGTGGGCGCGTTCACCGCTTTTCTGGCCACCCACCTTACCGGCAACCCGTGGGCCGGGGTGCTGGCCGCCGGGCTGTGCGGGGGCGGACTTTCGTTGCTGCACGGGGTGGTCTGCCTGATCTTTCAGGGCAACCAGGTGGTGTCCGGCCTTGCGCTGACCATTCTGGGGCTGGGCCTGGCGGACTTTCTGGGCACGCCGTACGTTGGCATCACCACCACCGGCTTCCAGGCCTTCGCCGTGCCGGTGCTGGCGGACATTCCCGTGCTGGGCACCATATTTTTCCGACACGACGCGCTGGTCTACCTGTCGTACCTGTTGCCGCCGCTGTTCTGGCTGTTCATGGCCCGCACCCGTCCGGGGCTGGCCCTGCGAGCCGCGGGCGAACACCCCGCCGCCGCATCCGCCGCCGGGCTTTCGCCGGTGCGCATCCGCTGGTGCGGCATCTTCACGGGCGGCTTTCTGGCCGGGCTTGGCGGGGCCTACCTGTCGCTGGCCTACACCCACCTGTGGACCAACAACATGACGTCCGGACGCGGCTGGATTGCCGTGGCGCTGGTCATCTTCGCCTTCTGGCGGCCTGGCCGCGCCGTGTTCGGGGCGTATCTGTTCGGCGGGGTGATGGCCCTGCAACTGCGCTTGCAGGCCATGGGGGCCAACCTGCCCTCGTCGCTGATGCTCATGCTGCCCTACGCGCTGACCGTGCTGGTGCTGCTGGCCTCGTCGGCGCGCGGTGGCGGGCGTGCCGCGCCCGCCGCGCTGGGCGTGAACATCGAGCCCGAGGAATGATGCCATGAGCGATACGCCGCATATCCCCTCTGCCGTGGCACCGGAAACGCCCCGGCGCGCCCGCGAGGCTCACGCCCACCTGCCGCCCGTGGTGCGCCTGGACGGCATCTGCAAGTCGTTCGGCAAGGTGCGCGCCAACCACGACATCACCCTGGACATCCGCCCCGGCTGCATCAAGGCCTTGCTTGGCGAGAACGGCGCGGGCAAGTCCACGCTCATGTCCATCCTGGCCGGCAGGCTGCGCCAGGATGCGGGCACCATCGTGGTGGACGGCGCGCCCACTGTGTTCGCCTCGCCGCGCGATGCCCTGCGCGCGGGCATCGGCATGGTCTACCAGCACTTCATGCTGGTGGATTCCATGACCGTGGCGGAAAACGTGCTGCTGGGCCAGTCGCCCGACATGGTATTGCGCCCCGCGCGCATGCGCGACGAGGTGGCCGCACTGGCCGAACGCTACGGCCTGGCCGTGGACCCGGCGGCCCGCGTGGGCGGCCTGTCCATGGGCGAGCGTCAGCGTGTGGAAATCCTGAAGCTGCTGTACCGCGACAGCCGCGTGCTGATCCTGGACGAACCCACGGCGGTACTCACCCCGCGCGAGACCGACCAACTGTTCGAAGCCATGTGGCGCATGGCCGACCAGGGCAAGGCGCTGGTGTTCATCAGCCACAAGTTGCAGGAAGTGCTGACCGTTGCCGACGAGATAGCCATCCTGCGCCGAGGCGAGGTGGTGGACGAGTTCAGCGAGGCTGACGTGCCCAACCAGACCGTGCTGGCCAACCGCATGGTGGGCCGCGACGTGGTGCTGCAGGTGGACGCCAAGCGGCTGACTCCGGTGGACACGGTGCTGTCCGTCGAGCACCTTTCCGGTGCCGGGCTTTCCGACGTCTCGCTGGAGGTGCGGCGCGGCGAGATCGTGGCCATCGCCGGTGTGGCGGGCAACGGGCAGAAGGAACTGGTGGAAGCCATCTGCGGCCTGGCCCGGCCCGAAGCGGGCGAGGTGCGCATTCTTGGCCGCCCGTGGCGCGAATTCTTTGCCGGGCCTCCCGGAAGGCGCGGTCTGGCCTACATCCCCGAGGACCGGCAGGGGCTGGCCACCTGCCGCCATCTGGACCTTGTGGACAACTTTCTGCTGACCACGCGCAATCTGTTCGCCAAGGGTGTGTTCCTGGACCGGGCCGAAGCCGTCAACGCCGTGAAGCGGGTGGTGTGGGAATACAACGTGCAGCCCGGCGACATCACCGCATCTGCGCGGGCGCTTTCGGGCGGCAACCTGCAAAAGCTGGTCATCGGGCGCGAGTTCTTCCGCAAGCCGGAAGTCATCGTGGCCGAAAACCCCACCCAGGGGCTGGATATTTCCGCCACCGAGGAAGTGTGGGGCAGACTGCTGGAGGCGCGCTCCACCGCAGGGGTGCTGCTGGTCACCGGCGACCTGAACGAGGCGCTGGAACTGGCCGACCGCATCGCGGTGATGTACCGGGGCCGGTTCATCGACGTGTTCGACAAGGATGACACCGTCAAGGTGGAGGCCATCGGCCTGATGATGGCCGGGGTGCGCCCCGATGAGGCGGATGATGCAGATGAGGCGGGCGGGCCGGGCGCGGTTGTAGCGCAGGTGTAGGCCGCACGCATGGAAGGTGCCAATGCAACGGCGGGCCACCCCAGTGGGGCGGCCCGCCGTTCGTCATTTGAAGGGGAACGGGAGAAACGGGGAGAAGGCGCAGAGGGATTTTTCGACTTAGCCGGAGCAGCCGCACCCGCCGCCATTGCCGCCGCCGCAACCGCCCGGCTTGGGCGCGGCACCGCTGGCGCAGGCGCAACCGGAAGCGGGG
>NZ_VSMK01000429.1 GCF_011682075.1 Nitratidesulfovibrio liaohensis | reverse complement strand
GGCCCCGCGGCGCGCACCTGATCGCCGCGCAGCGCGGCAAGGACGGCCTGCTTGGGGCCGTCGGCCACCACCCGGCCATGGTCGAGCACGATCAGCCGGTCCACCAGGTCCAGCATGCTCACCCGGTGGGTCACCAGGATCAGCGTCTTTTTGTCCAGTATTTCCGCAAGGCGCCGCTTCAGCGCCATTTCCGACGAATTGTCCATGTTGCTGGACGGTTCGTCCAGTATCAGAACGTCGGGGTCGTGCAGCAGCGAACGAGCCAGGGCCACGGCCTGGCGCTGCCCGCCCGAAAGAGCCATGCCCCGCTCGCCCACCGGCATGCCGAAGCCCGCCGGGTGCCCGCGCACGAAATCGACCACCCCGGCAATGGTGGCGGCGCGCAGGATCATCCTGTCGTCGGCGTTGGGCACGCCGATGGCGATGTTGTCGCGCACCGATCCGTAGAACAGGTAGTTGTCCTGGGCAAGGTACCCCACGCGCGAGCGCAGGTCGGCCATGTCCATCTGGCGGATGTCCACCCCGCCGAAGCGCACCGCGCCGTCACGCGGCTGGTACAGGCCGATGGCCAGGCGCCCCAGGGTGGATTTGCCCGAGCCCATGCGCCCGATGATGCCCACCCGCTCGCCGGGGCGGATGGTGGTGTTGACGTTCTCCAGCGCCAGCCGTTCCGAGCCGGGGTAGGCGAAGGACACGCTTTCGAAGACCATGGAATGTTCCAGCGGGCCGAAATCGACGTACGGACGGTCTTCGGGCCGTTCCGTGGGCAGGTTCATGAGCATGTCCAACGACTTCAGGGCCATGCGCGACTGTTGCAGCCGCGCCAGCATGGCCGCCACCTGGCTCAGCGGGGCCATGGCGCGCGAGGCCAGCATGTTGCAGGCGATCAGCCCGCCCATGGTCAGAAGCCCGTCGGAAATGCGGTACACGCCCCAGATGATCACCGTCACGCTGACCAACTGGGTGAACAGGATGGACATGGTCACCGAGATGTTGGCCAGCCCCTTGGACTGGGCGTTGGACGAGGCGCTCATGCCCACCACCTTTTCCCAGGCGTGCTGCATGCGCCCTTCGGCCAGCGACGATTTCACCGTTTCCAGCCCGTTGATGATCTCCACCAGCAGGGCGTTCTTCTGCATGCCTTCCTTGTAGCCCGCCTCGGCCACCCGCTGGAACGGCAACTGAAGCAGCATGCCGATGCCCACCACGATGGGTACCGCCAGCATGGGCACCACGCCGATGGGCCCCCCGATGAAGCACACGATGAGCACGAACAGCACCAGGAAGGGCAGGTCCACCAGCGCCAGCAGCGTGGTGGAGCCGAAGAACTCGCGCAGCGATTCGAACTCGCGCAGGTTGTTGGCCAGCGACCCCGTGGAATCGGGCTTGGCGTCCAGGCGCAGGGTCATCAGCTGATTCATCAGGCGGCTGGCCAGCACGATGTCGGCATTGCGGCCCGCCACGTCCACGAAATAACTGCGCAGGTTGCGCAGCAGAAAGTCGAACACGTAGGCGATGCCTATGCCGATGGCCAGCACCCACAGCGTTTCCGTGGCGCTGTTGGGCACCACGCGGTCGTACACGTTCATGAAGAACAGCGGGCTGACGATGGTCAGCAGGTTCACCACCACGCTGGCGAACAGCACATGCTTGTAGATGGGCAGGAAATGCAGCAGCGTGTCCCAGAACCAGCGCTTGGCCTTCAGCAGCTTTATCTCGCTGGCCCGGCGGTCCAGCTTGCCTTCCAGCCGGGCGAACATGGCATAGCCGGTGTATTCCTTGGTCAGCTCGTCCACGGGCACTGTGCGCGGCTCCATGCCCGTTTCCGGAAACAGCACCTCGGCCTTGTCACCGTTCAGGCCCAGCAGCACGCAGGCCTTTTCCTGCCGCAGCAGCAGGATGCACGGCAGGGTCAGCGCGGAGATGCGGTCCAGCGTGGGGCGGTACACCACGCTGGAGGCCATGCCCGCCGTACGTGCGGCGCGGATGCAGGCGGAAGGATGCACCGGCCCGTCGGACATGGGCAGCCCGGCGATGAGAAACCGTGTGGACACAGGCTTGCCGTGCAGGCGGAACAGGAAGGCCATGCATTCGATGAGCGGCGGCGTGTAGTCCACGTCCGCCGGGTCCAGGCCGCGCATGTCGGGAATGCCGCCCTGCGGCACCGGGGGTTCCAGCGCGGCATCCAGTTGCGGACCTTCCAGCGCGGCGGCAGCGGCCGCCGCCGCATCACGCGGGATGGAGGAAGGCGGCGGAGGCGGCACAGGGCGCGGCG
>NZ_VSMK01000428.1 GCF_011682075.1 Nitratidesulfovibrio liaohensis | reverse complement strand
GCTTGCCCTGGCCCCGGCCCGCGCGGCGGATGGGCCCCGGCCCGGGCTGCCGGAACTGGTGGTGCACACCCTGCGCGCGGACATGCCGGAGGGGACGCGGGTGCGCGTGGAACTGGCCTGACATGTCCGGTTCTGTGGTGCCCGGCTCGGTCGTGCCCCGTCAAAACGCGACTGGTCCAGACAAGTCCGGCCCAGACAAATCCGCCCCAAGCAGATTCGGCCCAGGCAAATCCTGCCCTGACGTGCCCACTCCCGACGCGCCGGGCCTGCCGCATCGCTTCTTTCCGGCCACTGTTGCCCTGCGGCCATGCCCGGCGGGACGGCGCCGTGTCCACTGTCCCGTTCGGGTCGCCGTTCCCCGCCGTCTTTTTCCGCAACGCAACGGACCGGTGAGCACGACAGGCTTTTCGCATATCGCGCGGCGCAGCTCCAGCAGCCCGGTGCGTCGTGGTCCCGCGCTACATTTTCGTCGCATTGCCGGAATCGTTGCAATGGGCTATGGCCCATGCATGATGGCTTACCCTACGGACGAAACGACGCCCACGACACGTACCGGCACCAGCCCCGCCGCAGGTGCCGCATCCGCATGCATGCCCGGCGCGGATCCGCGCCGCCGCGTGGTGTCGCTGGTGGTGCCCGTGCTGAACGAGGAGGACGCCGTCCCTCTTTTTCTGTCCACGGTACGGACCATCGTGGATCGCGAGCCGTACGACTTCGAGTTCGTGTTCGTGAACGACGGCAGCAACGACCGAACCGTCGAGGTGCTGCTGGCCGAGCACGCCCGCGACCCCCGCGTGAAGCTGGTGGACCTTTCACGCAACTTCGGCAAGGAACTGGCCCTGGCGGCCGGGTTGCAGGCCGCGCGCGGCGATGCCGTGGTGCCCATGGACGTGGACCTGCAAGACCCGCCGGAGGTGTTGCCCGACTTTCTGCGCGCCTGGGAGCAGGGGGCCGAGGTGGTGGTGGGCGTGCGCCGCGCCCGCAGCAGCGACACCGTGGGCAAGCGGGTCAGCGCGCGGTTGTTCTACCGGCTGTTCAACCGGGTGAGCGGCAACCCCATCGTGCCCGACGCGGGCGACTACCGCCTGCTTTCGCGCCCGGCGGTGGACGCCCTGAATGCGCTGCCCGAGCGGGTGCGCTTCACCAAGGGGCTGTACACCTGGGTGGGTTTTCGGCAGGTGGCCGTATTCTTTGACCGCGCACCGCGCTCGGCGGGCGCGGGCAAGTGGAAGCCGTGGAAGCTGTGGAATTTCGCCATCGACGGCCTTACCGGGTTCAGCACGCTGCCCCTGCGGGTGTGGAGCTATCTGGGCATGCTGGTGGCCCTGGCCGGGTTCGTCCACGCGGCCATCATCGCCGGGCGCACCCTGCTGTTCGGCGCGCAGGTGCCCGGCTATGCCTCGTTCATGGTCACCCTGCTGACCCTGGGCGGGCTGGTCATGGTCTCGCTGGGGATCATCGGCGAGTATCTGGGCCGGGTGTACGAAGAGGTCAAGCGCCGCCCGCAGTACGTGGTGCGGCGGCGAGTGGGGTTGGATGGGCCGGGAGATGGGCCGAATGCGCCGCCGGATGCCGCGCCGGGCGTCACTTCCGGGCATTGCCCTTGCTGCGGCGCAGAAATGACCGGGCAGGCGCGGCCCGCCCCGTCGTCGTCGCCCGCCTGCCAGCCGTCCCACCGGGGCATTTCTTCGGCCACCTCCAGCGACGGTTCCAGCGGCAACTCCGGCCCGCACCCCGCCTGATGTCACGCACCCCCATGGAACCCGACGCCCTTCCCGAGCCCTCCGGCCCGGTGCAGACCGTGGCCCAGACTCCGGGCGCGGCCCCCCCCGCCGCCGGGCCAGAGCGCCTGGTCCCGAGCGCCACCCGCCAGGCCTTCCTGTACCTTCAGGCGTCCATCATTGGCACGCTGGCCAACTTCGTGTCGCGCTTCGCGTGGTCGGAGCTGGTGGGCTTCGAGGTGGGCGTGCTGCTGGCCACCTACACCGGCATGGTCATTGTGTTCCTGCTCTCGTACCGCCGGGCTTTCGGGGTGCGGCGACCCGATGTGGCCATGTGCCTGCGCTTCGTGCTGGTGGCCCACGTGGGCATGGCCGTGGTGTGGGTGGTGTCCGTGGCTGCGTTGCGGATGGTGGAGTTGCTGGTGACGCTGTTGCCGGGGTGGCCCGTGTCCCGGATTGGGGGCGTGGCCGGGGCGGCTGGCGGCATGGGCGAGGCCCTGCACGATGCGGCCATCTGGCGCGCCGTGCTGCCGCAGGGCACGGGCACGCTGCTCGCCCCGATCATGGGACGC
>NZ_VSMK01000427.1 GCF_011682075.1 Nitratidesulfovibrio liaohensis | reverse complement strand
GCAGCCAGGACGACCTCAAGGCCCTGCTGCCGCAAGGCATGTCAAAGAACAACCCGGTCTAAGCCAGTTCACTGATGTCTACTTGATGACCGCTCGCCTGAAAAGGTGGGGTTGTCTGGACGGTTACGTTTCAACTACGGGAAAAATCCACTCAGCCCAGCACTGTTACGCGGGGCGGACTGTCGCTCGCAAATCGCGTCAGTTTGTCTTCCGGCAAGGAAAACGAGTTTTTTGCGAAGGGAGTGTATTCTTCCATACACGACCGGAGCAAAAAACGATGTTTGACCGCTCTGCGCTCGATGCCCGTAAGGCTCGCAGGCTCGCCTAACGGGCACGCTCCGCGCCCTTCGGGTCGGAAGCCGGGAGGCAAAAGAACCAATCTGGAGGCTTCGCTCACCCCATGCGACGCTGGAGAAGGAGACTGTCGGCCAACACCAGAGCCGCCATGGCCTTCAGCACGGGCACCACGCGCGGAATGGCGCAGATGTCGTGGCGACCGCCCACGCGCAGCGGCGCGGGCCTGCCGTTGGTATCGATGGTGATCTGTTCCTGCGCGATGGAGGGAATGGGCTTCACCGCCGCGCGCACCACGATGGGCTGCCCGTTGGAGATGCCGCCCAGAATGCCCCCGGCATGATTGGTGTGGAAGCCGCCGGGAATGATGGGGTCGTTGTTCTCGCTGCCGCGCAGGCGCGCCGCCTCCAGCCCCGCGCCTATCTCCACCGCCTTTACCGCGCCCACGGACATCAGGGCATGGGCCAGCAGGGCATCCAGTTTGTCGAACACCGGTTCTCCAAGGCCTGCGGGCACGCCGGTGGCCTCCACCTGCACGATGCCGCCCAGGGTGTCGCCCTCGGCCCGCACGTCGTGCACCAGCGATTCCCACGCGGGCACCACGTCCGGGTCGGGCGAAAAGAACAGCCGCTCCTGCGCGCCAGCCGGGTCCACGATGTCGGCGGGCACCCCGCCGATCTCAACGGTGTAGGCGCGCACCTCGATGTCGTGCATGGCCAGCAGGGCCAGGGCCACGGCGCCGCCCGCCACACGCGAGACGGTTTCGCGCCCCGACGCCCGGCCACCGCCGCGAAAATCGCGCAGGCCGTACTTGGCGTCGTAGGTGATGTCCGCGTGGCCGGGGCGGTACAGCTTGGCCAGGTCGCCGTAATCGCGCGAACGCTGGTCTTCGTTGGCGATGTGGAAGCCGATGGGGGTGCCGGTGGTGACCCCTTCGAACACGCCGGAAAGCAGGCGCACGGTGTCCGGTTCCTTGCGGGCCGTACCGGCAAGGCCGGCAGACGCGCTGCCGGGTCGGCGCAGATCCAGTTCGCGCTGGATGACCGATTCGTCCAGCGGCACCCCGGCGGGGCAGCCGTCCACCACGCCGCCAAGGCCGGGGCCGTGCGATTCGCCGTAGGTGGTCAGCCGGAAGATGCGACCGAAGGTGTTGCCGCTCATGGATGCTCCTGTGAACCAGAAAGAATGAAACCTATGTCGACGAGCAGGACGCAGTCAGGTGCGGCACTCCGCAGGGAGTGCGAAACCGGGCCCTACCGAATTACCATCACGGGACACGACGCCATCTGCAACACCCGGTGGGTGACGCTGCCCAGCAGCAGGCCCTCCAGTTCCGAGTGCCCGCGCGAGCCCATGATGATCAGGTCGCAGCGTTCGTAGTCGGCGGCATCCACGATGGCCACCTCCACCTTGCCCTCCAGCACGCGGTCGGCAAAGGGCACGTTGCGCTCGCGCAGCAGGCGGCGGCAGGGCTCCAGCACTTCCTCGGCCTGGGCCACCAGCGAATTGCGGGCCTGGTCGTAGGCCACCTGCCCGAGAATGGGCGGGATGGACATGCGGCAGATGAGCAGCACAACCTCTGCCCCCACCATCTTCGCGAAGTCGGCGGCGTATTCCGCCGCGCGCTGCGAGTAGTCGGAACCATCCACGGGAACGAGTATCTTGCGGATCTGCATGGCGACCTCACGGATGAACACTGCACAGGACATGGCCGCCGCGCGCTGCCACGGCGCGCGGCTATGCCAGTATGCCCCCGTGGGGGCGGGCATGGCAAGGGGCGCGACAATCCGGAACCGCCCAAGGCCCCGGAAAACCGCGCATGTGCGCACCCGGCCCGGTGGGTTGGCGCGGGGCTATGCTTCCAGCAGGCTGGCCAGCCGCTCCACAAGTGCCCGCAGGTCGTCCCCGGCGTCCAGCACCGCATGGGCGCATTCCCGGTACAGGGGGTCACGCGCGGCCAGCACCTCGGCCACCTCGTCGGTGATGGGTCGCCCGGTCAGCGAGGGGCGCTGCGCG
>NZ_VSMK01000426.1 GCF_011682075.1 Nitratidesulfovibrio liaohensis | reverse complement strand
GACGCGGCGCGGGGCGCGGCCACGGATGCGGCGTGTCCCGCATCGCCATCTTCGGAACCCGCCACGGCGCCCAGCAGGGCTTCGAACCGCACGGCCAGGGCCTGCGCCTCGTCCAGCCAGGCAGGGCGGCCCTGCAAGGTGGTCGTGCCCGGTGTACTGGTCGCGCCCGGTACGTCTCCATCACCGGACGCGGGGGACAGCGCGGTGATCAGGGTCTCGATGTGCTGCACCCGCTTCAGGATGGCGTTCTGCTGCTGGGTCAGCCCCACCATGCTCTTGGCCAGGTTGCTTACGGCCAGGGTGAAGTCCTGCGGCAGTTCCACGCGGGCGGGCTGCGGCGGCGTGGCGGGTTCGGCGGATTCCGCGTCGTCCCGGTCGTCCCGGGCATCACGGGCAGGGGCTTCCGGCGTTATCCACGCGAATTCGGCGGCCAGGCGGGTGCGCACCTCTTCCACCGACATGCCCATCTCGAACAGGTCGCGGATGCGCAGGGACACCGCCGCGGCTTCCGCCGTGAAGCGGATGGGCTTGCCCTGGCTGGCCACGGGGATGCAGTCCGGAAACTTGCGGCGGTAGCTTTTGACCGTGGTTTCGGAGACGCCCAGCAGGCGGGCAAGGTCGCGGTGGGTCAGGTTGCCTTCGGTCATGAAAATCCTTTGGTGTGTCTCGATGGGTGCGATGGCCTGACGCGCGGCGGTGGGGCGGGCCGGTATGCGGGCGACCCCCGATGCGGCGTTCATGCGGATTGTGCCCGGCCCCTGTGTGGACTGGGCGCGGGTGCGCGTTGCGGCGTTGTGTGCTAGGCTGCATCCATTGGAATACCCGGCGGGCAGCCAGGCAGGCGGATGGCCGGGCGGCCAGCGGGGCGCCCCGGGGGTTGAACCCCGCCGTCCGAGCGGCTATGGTGCGCGCCCGTCACGGGTCCGGTACGGAACCGGTACGGAGTCGGCGGCGACCGCCGGTGCGTCATGCCGCTCCGGCCCTTGCCGGTTCGCATATATCGCATGCTTATCATGCGGCTATCGGTATTTCAACCTGTGAAGGCAGGGTGTTGCCGCTTCCCCACCGTACGCTTTCCGCAGGGTTTCCGATAGAAAGGCCAAGATTTTCCCGCCGTGCCCCGACCGCCGTGTTCCCCTTCCGCCACCCGCCGAGGACCGCCATGCACCGTTGTTTCCGCACCCTCCGCCTCCTCTGTTCCCCCCGTTGCCTCCGTCCGTTGTCGTCCGACGTGCCCTGCTGCCGCCGCGGGCGCGCCCTTGCCGCGTCCCTCGGGCTGATCCTGGTTTGTCTGGCGGCCATCCTGTCCGGGGGGCCGCGTACCGCCAGCGCGGCCACGGAACTGACCCTGGCCGTGGTGACCACGCCCGGCTCGGCCCAGCACGTCTGCGCCGAACGGTTCCGGCAGTTGCTGGAGGAACGTTCGCACGGGGCGTACCGGGTGGTGGTGCACCATTCCGGCACCCTGGGCACGGAGACGGAAATCCTGCAACAGCTGCAGTTGGGCGGCGTGCATCTGGCCATCATCACCCTGGGGGTGCTCGACCCGTTCGTACCCGAGGTGAAGGTGCTGGACTACCCCTTCCTGTTCCGCGATGCGGCAGAGGCGGACCGCGTACTGGACGGGCCGACAGGCAGGGCGCTGCTGGATGCGCTGGAACGGGTGGGTCTGAAGGGGCTGCACTTTTCCGAGAACGGCTTCCGCCACCTGACCAACAACGTGCGCCCGGTGCGCAGCGTGGATGACGTGCGCGGGCTGAAGATACGCGTGCTGGAATCGACCCTGCACCGCGAGCTGTGGCGCGCCCTTGGCGCCAACCCTACGCCCATGGGGTGGCCCATCTACGCGGAATTGCAGCAGGGCACCATCGACGGGCAGGAAAACCCGCTGTGGGTCATGGCGGAATACCGCATGCCCGAGGTGCAGAAATACCTTTCGCTGACCGGGCACGTGTATTCCGCCCACGCGGACCTGGCCAACCTGGCATGGTTCAATGGGCTGCCCCAGTCGGACCGTACGCTGGTCATGCAGTGCATGGCCGACGCCGCCGCGTATCAGCGGGCTTACAACCGCCAGAAGGACGCCGACTATCTGCGCCGCCTGCGCGAGGCGGGCATGCAGGTGGTGGACGCGCCGGATCTTGCCTCGTTTCGTGCGCGCGCCGACGCGCTGCGCCAAAGCGCCCTGTTTGCCGACCCGCATACCCGCGACATGCTGGCCCGCGTGCTGGCGGCGGTGGGGCGCCAGGGGGCGGAATGACGGCGGGACCCGCCGCCGCATCGCCTGCCCCGGTCGCGGGGCTCGGCCCCT
>NZ_VSMK01000425.1 GCF_011682075.1 Nitratidesulfovibrio liaohensis | reverse complement strand
CCCGGTGGAACGGCGTCGGGCGCGACAGGCCCGGCGGGGGGCGGCGTGGCACCGTACAAGGAGGCCAAGGCCCGCGTCACCGACCAGTTCACCCAGGGCTACCTGCGCGACCTGCTGGCCCAGACCGGCGGCAACGTGTCCGAGGCGGCGCGGCTGTCCGGCCTGTCGCGGGTGGCCATCCAGAAGATGGTGGCGCGGCTGGGGATGGATGTGGGCGAGTTCCGGGGCTAGGCGGTCATTCCCGCGTGGCCACCAGAATGCCGCCAAGGATCAGGGCGCCGCTCACGAAGTGGGCGGGCGTTACCGGCTCGCCCAGCAGCAGCAGCGCCTCCAGCCCGCTGAACGCGGGCAGGGAATAGTAGATCAGCGCCGCGCGGCTGGGGCCGATGGCCGCGATGGCCAGGTTCCAGCAGCGGTAGGCCACCAGCGACGCCCCCAGCCCGATGTACAGTACCCCGATCACGGCCTGCGGCGTGAACACGGGCATGGGGCCGGTGGAAAGTTCCCACGCCAGCATGGGCAGGACGCCCAGCAGCCCGGGAATGAAGGTGGCCATGAGGAACGTGGTTTGCCCCACGCCTGCCGGGCGCTTGCGCACCAGCACCGAATACCCCGCGAACAGCATGGAAGCGGCCACCATCCACAGGTCGCCGCTGGTGAAGGTAAGGCTGGACAGGCGCGCAAGGTCGCCCCGCGTCACCAGCACCACGATGCCGGTCACTGCCGTGGCCAGGCCCGCCAGGCGGCGCACGGTCACCGCCTCGCCCAGGAATACCCGCGAAAACAGGATGATGAAGATGGGCGACGACGTGGCGATGAGCGCCATGTTCAGCGCGGCGGTGGTGCGCCCGGCCACGTAGATGAAGGTGTTGAACACCGAAACGCCCACGAAGCCGGTCACGCAGAAATAGACAAGGTGGGCGCGCACCACCGGCCATTCGCGGCGCAGCGGGCCAAGGCCGAAGGGTAGCAGGACGCAGGTGGCCACCAGCCACCGCGCGAACGAGACGGATACCGGCGGCATGCTGTCGGCCAGCGCGCGCGCCACGATGAAATTGCCGGACCAGATGACGGTGGCCGCCAGCGCCAGAAGGACGCCGCGCGTGCCGCCGCCAAGGCGGTCATTGCGGGGGGATGCATGCATGGATGTACTCCGAAAATGGGAGCATCCTGCCTACGCCGGGGGTCTGGGGGTGTCAAGCGGGCGGGCCTGTCGTGGTGACGGCGCCAGTTATGCCAGTGCTGCCAGTAGCACCAACTGCGCCAATCGCACCAGCTGCGCGAGGCGCGGAAATATTCCCCTCCGGGAAATGCAGCGCGCCCCCGTCGGCGGGAACGACGGGGGCGCAGGCGGGAGGGATGCGTTGCTCTCTTGCGGAAGCACACCGAGCAATTTAGTGTTACGATTTTATAAATCGTATGCCTAATATCTATATGCTTGGCAAAAACGTGTCAACAGTCTGGGCGAAGTTTTGTGCGTCGCCTTGCAGCAACCGGCAGCCATCCCCCCGCACACACCACCGTGCCTTTGTCCCGGTGCCGTCCGCCGTGCCGGGGTTCTGTCCGGCATGGCCCCGCGCTCCATGCTCCGTGGCCGTGTTCCGGTCTGCATCCACGCCCTTCCCCGTTGCCGTTCGCGCCGTGCGGATCCCTTGCCCATGGCGCCTGCGCGGGGTAGGAGAGGTGTTCGCGTCCAACCCGTGCCCGGTGGCGCGCGGTGCCGCCGCACGGCCAGTCCGTGCGTGGCGGACCCCGTGCGCAAGAAGGAAAAGGTGCCAACCGTGACCATGACCGGATTTTTCAACGTCCTCTCGGTGGAGGCATTCACCGATCTCTTGCGTGCCTTTCCGCCGCTGGCGGCGGAAACGGTGGATTTGCACCACGCCGATGGCCGCGTGCTGGCGGCGGACGTCATCGCCGCAGAAGATTTGCCCCTCACCGACCGCGCGGGCATGGACGGCTACGCCGTGCGCGCCGCCGACCTGTTCGGCGCCACGGAAACGAACCCCGCCTACCTCGAATGCGACGGCAGGGTGGACATAGAGCACCCCGCCACCTTTGCCGTTGCGCCGGGCCGTTGCGCCGCCATCGTCACCGGCGGGGTCATGCCCGAAGGCACCGACGCGGTGATCATGGTGGAACATACCCACGAACTGGGCGCGGGCACCATCGAAATGCGCCGTGCCGCGGCCCCCGGCGAAAACGTTATGCTGCGCGGCGAGGACGCCATGGCGGGCATGCCCGCATTGACGGCGGGCACCCGGCTGCGCCCGCAGGAAGTGGGCATGCTGGCCGCCGTGGGCGCCACCACGGT
>NZ_VSMK01000424.1 GCF_011682075.1 Nitratidesulfovibrio liaohensis | reverse complement strand
CGGCGCAAGGGCGGAGCGTGGACCGCCGGGCCGCCCCCCGATACCCCGGCGCGGGGGCGGAAGCAACCGCTGACACCGCCGGGCGGTCCCGCCTGTCCGTCTGGTCCGTGCGCGCGTCAGGTCCGTTGGCGCCACACCATTGCGGCGTGCCGTGCATCAACAAGAAAGACACACGCCCGCGCGTTGTCCCCGCGCCCCGGCACCATGATGTGCTTGACGTGGCTTGACAGGATGGGTATGTTGCGCAGCTTGGCGTACTGCGTCCGCATGCCGCCAGTGTGCCGCCCACAATGTCGCCCCATGTGCCCCAATGCCGGAAGTTCACCGCCACCCGCCGGAAATCGCGCGGGGGGCTGGACAACCGGCCTTGCCGCATTACCTGAAAGAGGCGTTGCGCGCCCGTGCCGCACGCCCAATCCTTTCCGCAAGGAGCTCCCATGGCCCGCATTACCGTTGAAGACTGCCAGGAACGCGTCGATAACCGCTTCCTTCTCGTGCAGATGGCCATCAAGCGCGTGCATCAGTACCGCGAAGGGTACGAGGCGCTGGTGGATTCGCGCAACAAGGAAGTGGTAACCGCCCTGCGTGAAATCGCCGCGGGCAAGGTACTGCCCGATGAAGAGGCGCGCTACGTGGAGACCGAGGAAGACTTCCGGGCCGAATAGCCAGCCATGAGCCAGCGTGACTATTACGAGGTGCTCGGCGTAGCCCGGGACGCGTCGGAGGACGAGATCAAGCGGCAGTATCGCAAGCTTGCGCTCCAGTACCATCCCGACCGCAACCCGGACAATCCCGAGGCCGAACAGATGTTCAAGGAGGCCGCCGAGGCCTATGACGTGCTGCGCGACGCCGACAAGCGGGCGCGGTACGACCGCTTCGGACACGCGGGCCTCAACGGCAACGGCGGCGGCCACGGTTTTGCCAATGCCGACGACGTGTTCGCGCATTTCAGCGACATATTCGGCGATCTTTTCGGCTTTGCCACCGGCTCGTCGCGCATGCGCGGTCCGCGTCCCCAGGCCGGGGCCGATTTGCGCTACAACCTGTCCATCTCCTTCCGGCAGGCCGCCAAGGGCGACGAAGTCACCCTGCGCCTGCCCAAGAAGGTTACCTGCGACGAGTGCAACGGGTCCGGCGCGGCTGCGGGCACCAAGCCCGAAACCTGCCGCCACTGCGGCGGCAGCGGCCAGATTCGCCAGAGCCAGGGCTTTTTCCAGATCGCCGTGCCCTGCCCCGTGTGCCGGGGCGAAGGCCAGGTCATCCCCACTCCCTGTCCCAAGTGCAAGGGTTCGGGCATCCTTCAGCAGGTGCGCGAGCTGTCCGTGCGCATTCCTGCCGGGGTGGACACCGGCAACCGCCTGCGCCTGCGCGGCGAGGGAGAGCCGGGCCTGCACGGCGGCCCCCCCGGCGACCTGTACGTGGTCGTCAGCGTGGAGCAGGACAAGACCTTCCGCCGTCAGGGCCAGGACCTCGTGATCACTCACGAGATCAGCTTCGCGCAGGCCGCCTTGGGCGACCGCATCGAGGTGCCCACCCTGGATGACCCGGTGACCCTGGAAATTCCCAAGGGCACCCAGAGCGGCGAGGTGTTTCGCCTGACCGACCAGGGCCTGCCCTATCTTGGGCACCACCAGAAAGGCGACCTGCTGGTGGAGGTGCGCGTGCTGACGCCCGTAAGCCTGACCAAGAAGCAGGAAGAACTGCTGCGCGAATTCGCCAAGCTGGAAGAAGGCAAACCCTTCGAAAAGGTCAAGAAGGTGGCGCGCAAGATCGGCAAGGCCATGGGCATGGAATAGCCGTCGCTTTCAAACGCGCTGTTGTCCCGTCCGCCTCCGGTGTTCCGCCGGGGGCGGGCGTCGTTTTTGCGGGCAGAGGTCGGCGGCAGGCTTCGCGTCCGGCGCGGCGGATTGGCCTTTGCGGCGGCGGTGTGCTAGACTGAATCCGAGTACCGGTTTTCCCACGCAGGGGTGTCCCCGGCGCGCCGTGACAGCGGCGCGCCGGGGCTTTGTTTCCGTCCGGCAGGAGGTGTTTCATGATTGTCGATGCCCGTTCCGGCGCGTTGTTCCGCGCGGAAAGCCTGTTCGCCGAGCACGTCTGCGATGCCGCCGTGCTGGCCGGTTTCGACCTGTCCACCGACGCCGTGCGTCGCATTCTGGCCGGTGACCCTCAGGCCCCGGCGTCACCCGCTGCCCGGACCTTCGTCCTGCGGCAGGGGCAGGCGCTGGGCTGGGTGCTGCGCCGGGTGCGTTCCGGCACGTTCGACCTCACCTGGGGCACGGCCCGCGCGGTGAACGCGTTGCTCACCGGCGCACCGCATGACGAGAC
>NZ_VSMK01000423.1 GCF_011682075.1 Nitratidesulfovibrio liaohensis | reverse complement strand
GCGCCCACCAGCCGACACAGCACCTCGGTCGCGAGGCGCCCGCGCGCGGCATCGCGCGAAAGGCCGGACGCCTCTTCCGCAGCGCGGTTCCAGTGGATGACCAGCCCGTCCGGCCCCACCCCGGCCAGGGCCGAGGGCATGGCCTCCATCACCGCATCCAGAAAGTCGCGCGCGGCGGCAAGATCGCTCAGGGCCTGACGCAGGGGAGTGACGTCCAGGATGACCCCGTCCAGAAACTCCCTGCCCGCCTCGTCATGCACCCGCCGTCCCTGCTCCATGACCGCGCGCTGGGTGCCGTCTTCATGCAGCACCCGGTATTCCAGTGAAAAATGGCCGTCCGGATCGGTGGTCACCTCCATGTCCGCCACGACCCTGGCGCGGTCGTCGGGGTGGATGATGTGCTCAAGGGCCAGCCCCCTCTGCTGATAGTCCGCCGCCGGATGCCCTGTCAGCTGTTCCACCTGGTCGGAAACGAACAACGCCCGCCACGGCGGCGTGGCCTCGCAACGGTAGACCACGCCCGGCAGGTTGGCCACCAGCGTGCGGAAGCGCTGCTCGCTCTCGCGCAGGGCCAGTTCCGTGCGGCGCAGGTCGTTGAGATCCACGTCGATGCAGTACATCTCCGGCTCGCCGCCCGGCCCCTGCAACGCAACGTGCGAAGAATACACCGCCACCGGGCTGCCGTCCTTGTGGTGCAGGCGCAATTCGCCCGCGCGGGGGGCAATGCCGGTCTCCACCCAGTGGGCCACGTCGCGCAGCACCGCGTCGGCCATGTCGGCCGGGATGATGAGTTCCTCCAACCTCCTGCCCATGGCCTCCTGGCGGGTGAAGCCGTACAGCCGTTCGCTGGCGGCGTTCCAGAAGAACACCCGCCGCTCGCGATCGTAACCCTGCACCGGCAGGTTCAGGGCGTTCTCTATCAGCGATCGGAACCGCTCCTCGCTGCTGCGCAGGGCCTGTTCTGCGGCGCGCTGCTCGGTGATGTCGATGTTGATGCCGAGAATGCCGAGCAGCCCGTCGGCCGTGTCTTCACGGATGGGGCGGATGGGGGTGACCATGCTGGAAAAGACGCGCCAGGTCCCGTCGGGCAACTGCGCCTCGTGCTCGTGGCGCACCGTCTCGCCCGCCAGGACACGGGTGTTGATGCCCGCCCACCCGGCGCGTGTGGCCTCCGGCACATCCCGCTCGCTGTCGGGCGAAGCCGTCAGGTCACCCCACAGGGCCACGGAAATGTCGCTTTGCATGACCACGCGGCCGCTGGTGTCGCGGGCCCAGAAGTCGAAGGGGATGTTGCGAATCATGGCCCGCTGCATGGCCGAGGAACGGCGCAGTTCATCCTCCATGGCCCGGCAGCGGGTGGCGTCGGAAAAGACCACCGCGAACATGTTCGGCCCGGCTCGCCAGGCCCGCACATCCCAGTGCCTGCCCAGCAGTTCGTCGCGGTGTTCGAAGGAAACGCTTTGGCCGGTGGAGACCACCTGACCGTAGATATCCACCCACTTGCGCTCGATACCGGGCAGCACTTCAAGCAGGGTACGGCCCAGCACCTGTTCGCGGGCAAGGCCGGTCATGACTTCGAAGGCGGGATTGATGTCGAGAAAACGGTAGTCGCGCGGGTGGCCGTGCTCGTCCCAGAGCATTTCGTGCAGGCTGTAGGCGCTCGGCAGATGCTCCAGCAGCAGGCGATGATGCTCGGCCACGTCGCCGGATTCCGCGTCCGGCAGGGCATCGGACTGTGCATACCGCGCGGCACCGGGTGGCCCCCCCGGAAAAGCGCCGCCAGGAGCATTGCCGGGCTCTTCCGGGTGATCGGAATGTGCGGATACCGGCCCGGTTTCGGCGCTATCGTGATCGTGGTGGCCGTCGTCGGCTGCCATGCGAATCGCCCCCCTGCGGCGCGCGCTGCGCTGCGCCCATTCCGTTGCCGGTTCGGTCTCCAGCACCGTTCTACATGCCCTGTGGTTCCCCCTGTGCATCAATGGCACGGGGGATTTCCGAAATCGGTAGTCCTATCGGTACAGCGTACACCCAAACGTGCCCCGGCGCGACAGGAACTTGCCGCCTCCGGGGCGTTCCGCATCTTCCGGGCGGCCTCCAGCGGGCGAAAGGGCAATCCGGAAACGGCCCTAGCGTTTGCCGGGCAGAAAGGTGGCCCTCAAAAACCGCATGTCGAGAAACGCCAACGGATTGGCCACCACCCTGTCGGGAAGCAGGTGATACCAGCGATAGCCCAACTGGCGGTAGTAGGCGCGGGTCTTGTCCGCGCACCCCGCCTCGCGCGCGGCCTGCATGGCGGCGTCGCGCTGGCAGCGGGACGAGGCCAGCGGGCGCAGCAGCC
>NZ_VSMK01000422.1 GCF_011682075.1 Nitratidesulfovibrio liaohensis | reverse complement strand
GGCGCAAGGGCGGGGCCGCCCGTGGCCAGCGCCATGTCGCCCATGGCCTGCATGTCGCGTGCGGCGTTGGCACTGCGCCCGTCCTGTTTGAACAGGCTTCTGCCCGCCTTCTTTGCATCGGGCGCGGGGGCGGTGCCGGTCAGGGATCGCGCGGCCAGCACGGCCAGGTTCACGGCCACCGTGGTGGCGCCCACGCCGCCCTTGGCGCCCATGATGTGGATGAGTCGGCCACCGGCTGAGGCAGGCACCACCGCGGGGCTTGCGGCACGGGTGGTACGGCGGCGGCGTGCATAGCCTTCCAGCGCGGCCAGCACCTCGTCCGAGCGGAACGGCTGGGACAGGAATTCGCTGACCCCGGCGCGCATGGCGCGGATGATCAGGTCCGGGTCCTTCTGGCGCGAGGCCACGAACACCTCGCCCACGCGCGGGTCGGTCACCAGCGAGGCGATGGATTCGAAATCGTCCTCGAGGTCGTCGCCCAGTTCCAGGACGACCAGTCCTAGGTCGTCGGCTTCACCGGGGGAGACCAGGCGAAAACCATCCTGCCGGGCGAGAACGCGGGTGAGTTCCTCGCGCGTGGCGAGGCGCTTGGTGAGCAGGCAGACGGGATGGGTGATGTTCATGGCGGATTCTCGCTACTTGCCGATCTTGAAGCGGAGGGTGTTGCCTTCGTCGGGCTTCTTTTCGCCTTCGCGCATGGTTTTCATGACGCGCTCGCCCACCCGGCCATCCAGGCCGATGACGGGGTCGTCGTCCGCCGGGCCGGGGTTCAGCCGCTGGGCGTCGCGCTGGGCGCGAAAGGCCTCGCCCTGGGTGAAGGTCCATTCGGAAATGGGCGAATCCTTGGACGGCCCGGCGCAGCCCGGCAGAACGGAAAGGACGGTCAGGACGGAAAGGACGGACAGGACGCGGATGACCGTAAACAGGGGCAGCAGGGCAGGAGAGGTGATCCGGTTGCGGGCGCTCATTTCGTGCCTCCCTGGGCATGGCCGGGCAGTACGTGCCCGAACTCGCCCTCCATGCCCGAAGGGGCATCGGCGGAGTTGCGGGGATTGGCGTAGGCGGCGGGTGCGGTAATGGCCGGGGCCGCGCCTTCCATCTTGCCCTGGAGGAAGAATTCGAATTCCGATGGCTCGCGGAAGCTGTCCGTGGGCAGCTTGGCCGTGGCGCCGTCCAGCGGCTTTGCCAGGCGCGGGGTGACGATGATGACCAGTTCGGTCTCGTTCTTCTGCCAGTTGCTGGAGCGGAACAGCGTGCCCAGCAGGGGCACGTCGCCCAGCACCGGATACTTCTTGATGTTTTCGCGCACTTCGTCGCGCAGCAGGCCCGCCACGGCAAAGCTCTGGCCGTCGGCCAGTTCCACGGTGGTGGCGGCGCGCCGGGTGGAGATGGCCGGAATGGTGAATCCGTTGATTTCGATGACGTTGGTGTAGTCCAGTTCCGAAACTTCGGGGCTTACGCGCATGCTGATCAGCCTGTCCGAAACCACCGTGGGGGTGAAGCCCAGTGTCACGCCGTACTTCTTGTACTCGATGGCCACGGTGCCCAGGCCCTGCGGTACGGGGATGGGGATTTCGCCCCCGGCCAGGAAGTCGGCATTCTCGCCACTGCGGCAGATCAGCGTGGGTTCGGCCAGCACCTTGACCAGGCCGTTCTGCTTCAGCACGTCCAGAAAGCCCATCAGGCTTGCCCGGCCAGAGGTGGCGCGGAACATGCCGGTGACGTTGGGACTGATCACGGCGCCGGTGGGGCCAACGCCCACCACGCCCTTCTGGCTGTCCAGGGTGAACAGCTGATTCAGCATGCCGAAGGCGAAATCGTTGTTCCAGGCGTAGGTCAGGTCGATGCCCAGGCGTTCCAGCACCGACTTGCGCATCTCGGCCACCTTCACTTCCAGCATCACCTGGTGCACGCCGCCCACCTGCATGAGGTTGGTCACCTTGTCCGGGGCGTACATCCTGGCCACGTCCAGGGCCGTGGTCATGCCCGCGCTGCTGCGCACGGTGCCGGCCAGGGTGATGGATTCGCCCACGGCCATGACCATGATGTCCTTTTCGTCGGGCAGCACGCGGTGCAGCATTTCCTTCAACTGGGCAAGGTCCGGGGTGACCTGGATGTCGTAGACCTGGGTGATGGCCCCGGCCCCGTTCCACAGGGTAAGCGTGGTGCCGCCCGGCTTCTTGCCGGTGACATAGACCTGCTGGGGCGACAGCACCACCACGCCCGCGATGGCTTCGTCGGCCACGGACACGCGGGACGCGGGCTGCGCGGTGCGCACCACCATGGACTTGCCCACGGCCAGCGGCACGGCCTGGGGGGTAGCATCGGCCTGGGCCTGCGCGGCGGC
>NZ_VSMK01000421.1 GCF_011682075.1 Nitratidesulfovibrio liaohensis | reverse complement strand
CGGCAGGCGGCCCGGCAGGCCGCTGAGGCGGGCCAGCTTCACGATCAGGCCGGGCAGGCGGGCGGCGCCGCGCAGTACGGCGTCCTTGGGACCGGTGACCATGCCGCCAGCCACCATGCAGGCGGGGGTGGTGTCCATGTGTTCCGCCAGACGGCGGGCTGCGCCGGGGCACAGGGTGACGGCTGGGTCCACGAAGATGATCACGTCGCCACTGGCGCGGGCGATGCCCAGGTTGGCGGCGGCGGCGAAACCGGCGCTGGCCGGGGCTTCGACGATGATGGCCTCGGGCGCGATGTCGCGCGCGTTGCGAATGGTGGCGTCGGTGGAGGCGCGGTCCACCAGGATGATGTCGGCGGATTCGGCAAGGCCCGTCATTTCGACCGCTGCGGAGCGGACCGAGGCAAGACAGTCGCCGATGTACTTCGCCGCGTTGGCGGCGACGATGACGAACGAGAGCTTCATGCGGGGTTCCTTCGGGGCTGTTGTGCGTTGGAGCGGTGTCGGTGTTGCCGGAAAGGGGCGCGCGGGCGTGGCCCGCCTGGCAGACTGGCCTGACTGGCCTGACTGGGCAGACTGGTCTGACTGGCCCGTGCGGGCAGAGGCTGGCCGACTATCGAGTCAGGCCCAACTCTGCGGCGGCAGGCGTCATGGCCTCGATGGCGATGGTCAGGAACTCGCCAAGCTCAAGGCCGATGGCCTCGCACTCGCGGATTCTCTCGCGGCTGACGCTGGCGGCAAACGCCTTGTCCTTCATCTTTTTCTTCAGGCTGGAGGCCTGCATCCCGTCCATGCCGGTGGGGCGCACCAGCGCGGCGGCGCTGACCAGCCCGGTCACGCTTTCGCCGCAGCGCAGGGCACGGTCGAACAGGCTGGCCGGTTCGCGGCCGGTGCATTCGCTGTTGTGTGCCACGATGGCCTGCACGGCTTCCGGCGGCAGCCTGTCCCCGATGAGGTCCACGGCCACCAGACCATGGTGTTCGGGGGTGTCCTTTGTGAGGGGGTAGTCGATGTCGTGCAGCAGCCCGGCCAGGCCCCACAGTTCGGCGTCCTGTCCGAAACGGGCGGCCAAGCCGCGCATTACGACCTCTGTGGCCAGGGCGTGCTGGACAAGGTGGGGTTCCGGGTTGTGCGAGCGCAGTAGGTCGAGGGCTTCGGCGCGAGGGAGCATGGGGGCCTCCGGTGGACGGTCTTCGTGAAACGGGTCACATGGACTTCGAACCTTGTACGGTACGAGCACGGGCGTTGCAACCGTCGCGAACATGCGCGGGCAGGGACAAGCCGAAGGGGGGCGCTGCCGCCGGGGCCGCGCGGGGTGCGGCTTTGTTGACACGTGCCCCATAAAAGCGGAAAAGAGGAGGTTATTTCGCCAAGGAAGGTGGAGATGGCCGCCACGCGGCCATGCGGCGTAATCCGTTCGCACCCCCTTCCGCCGGAATGTTTCCGGACGGGCGTAAACCGGCTGAAACCGGCGAGCACGATGGAACGAATACTCGGCATCAAGTTCCGTGAATACGGACAGATATACTATTTTCTCAGTGGTGGTCAGCCCGTTGCCGTGGGTGACAGGGTGATCGTGGAAACCGATCAGGGCCAGGGCATCGGCGAAGTGGTGGCCCTGCGCGACGACCTGCCCGAAGACGCGGGAGAAACCGAGGCCGACCTGCGGCCCATCCTGCGCGTGGCAAGCGGCGAGGACCTTGAGCAGGCGGCGGAAAACGAGAAGCTGGGCGACGAGGCCCGCGCCTTCTGCAACGAATGCATCCGGGGCCGTGGCCTGGAGATGAAGCTGGTGGACGTGGAAGTGTTCTTCGACCGCAGCAAGATCATCTTCTACTTCACCGCGCCGACCCGCATCGACTTCCGCGAACTGGTCAAGGATCTGGTCAAGAATTACCGCACCCGCATCGAACTGCGCCAGATTGGCGTGCGCCACGAAACGCAGATGATCGGCGCGGTGGGCAACTGCGGCATGGTCTGCTGCTGCCGCCGCTTTCTGCGCAAATTCGCCCCGGTGACCATCAAGATGGCCAAGGAGCAGAACCTGTTCCTGAACCCGGCCAAGATTTCGGGCATTTGCGGGCGGCTGCTGTGCTGCCTGAGCTACGAGCAGGAAAACTACGAGGAATTTCACCGGCGCTGCCCGCGTCTGGGCAAGAAGTACCTGACCTCGCGCGGCGCGGTGAAGGTGCTGCGCGCCAACATGTTCCGGGGCAGCCTGGCCCTGCTGACCGAGTCCAACGAAGAGGTCGAGGTCACGCTGGAAGAATGGCAGCAGATGGAGCCGCGCCGACCCGAGCAGGGCGGCGGTGGCCCCGGCGGCCACGGCGGCGGCATGCCGCGTCCGGACG
>NZ_VSMK01000420.1 GCF_011682075.1 Nitratidesulfovibrio liaohensis | reverse complement strand
GCCCGCCCCGTACGCCCCGCGCGGCAATGGTGAACGGCTGGCCCGCGTGGCCGAGGTGGTACGCCGCACCGTGGCCGATGCCCCGGCCCCCGTGGGCGTCGCCTCGCTGGCCCAAATCCTTCAACGCGAGGTGGACCCCGGCGCGGACTGGTTCGGTTACGGTCGCCTGCGCGACCTGCTGGACGTGCTGGACCTGAAGGGGCTGGAATTTTCGGCGGTGCCGCCCGGCTACCTGTACGACCCGGAACGTCACGAACAGCCCGAGGAACGTGACGCCCACGACGACTTCCGTTCGCGCTACCCCGACCTGTACGATTTCGCCCTGAAGGTGCACCGCCTGACCGACATGCCCCTGCTGCGTCCCGACCATTTCCGGCAGCTGCTGGGCATCATCGTGGAAGAGGTCAACGCCAACGGGTTCTTCATGACCACGACCTCGCGCAACGTGCGCGACCGGTGCGTGGAGGCGGGTCTGCCCATTGCGCGGGGCCACGTGAACTTCGTGTTGGTGGGCATTGCGCGCGGGGGCTACCCGCTCAACGAGCAGGACGGCGTGAACCTGCGCGAGGTAGGCAAGGCCTTTCTGCGCAACGCCTACGACCTGTGCCGCATGTCGCAGATAGACCTGACCAAGGCGGAACAGCAGATGCTGATGGTGTGGATACTGCCCAAGGAGTCCATGGGCGATTAGGGGCTGTCCCCCGAATTGTCCTTTCGCCCGTTGGCTGCGTCAAACTACGCCCGCCATTTCGGTCGAATACGAGAAGAGCATACTCCCTCATGACGTGCTTGTTTTCCTTGCCAACGGACGAAAATCCTAATTCGGGAAACAGCCCCTGAAAGGCAGAAGACTACAGTGCCAACGGCAACCGAAAAGTAGATGTAGCGCCTGCCCCAGGGCGCGTCACAACGAAATGAAAAAGGAACCGGCTTCCCGCAAGGGGAGCCGGTTTTCTGTTGGCGCAATGGCGCTGGCGCGGAGGCAAGGCAGAGGGGGACGGGACATGACGTGCATCTGATTTGTCTATGGCATTGTGCTAAATCCATTGACAATTTGTCTTTGTTAGCATTCCGCGCGGCGTATAGGGTGGGCGCCACTATCCATTACACGCGGAGGTGTTCATGCGTCAGTTGCAGGACGAGGGGCGGCGCGGTTTTCTGCGCGCCTCGCTGACCGGGGTGGCGGGGCTGGCCGCCGCTTCCTTGCCGGGGGCGGCGCAGGCCGCGCCATTCCCCGGCGGCAGGTTGCAGGTGTGGTCGTGCGGAGGGCTGGCAGAGGCCATGCAGCCCGCCCATGCGGAGTATGAACGGCGCAGCGGCGCGGCGGTGGTGTACACCGGGGCGTTTGCTGCAGCGCTGGGCAAGTCTTTGCTGGGCAGCGGCTCGACAGAGGTGTTCGCGGGGCGGGTGCTGGACCTTGCCAAAAAGCTGCGGGCAGAAGGGCGGATGACCTATTTCAAGCCGCTGTGTTTCACCAGTTACGTCATCGTCACGCCCACGGGCAATCCGGGCAACGTGCGGTCGGTGGATGGCATGGCCCGCAAGGGCGTGCGGGTGGCCATGGCGCCGGAGGCGTCGCCCCCCGGCGGCGCGGCGGTGCTGGGGCTGCTCAAGAAGGCGGGCTGCCTGGATGCGGTGATGGCCAACGTGGTCAACCCCGGCACCTGCGTGCAGCGTTCGGTGGAGGCAGTGACCACCGGCAAGGCAGACGCCATGATCGTGGAACTGCGCGTCACCCGCCTGCCCCAGTTCGCGGGCAAGCTGGACATCGTGGAGATTCCCGCCGGGCTGTTTCCGCCGCCGCCGCTCACCTTCACCGTGGGCGTCATGCAGGAAGCGCGCGACCGCGCCCTGGCCGACGACTATGTGGCATGGGTAACGTCCCCCGAAGGGCAGGCGCACTTCGAGCGGGCCGGGTTCATCCCTGCCATTTCGCCGCGCGGGCAGGAACTGGTGGAAAAGCTGGGGGTGAAGGATGTCTGATGCGGGCGTGAACACCGTGCCTGCGGCGGGCGGCGCGGCGAACCTGACGGAACTGAAGGCCCGCGCCGTGCGTCAGGGCGCGCGCGCCCGCGCCGTGCGCCTGTGGAACCGTGCGGCGCAGGCCGTCATGCTGCTGGTGATCGGCCAGTGGTCGTTCTACGGCATCTTCCGGTGCCCCTTCGTGGTGCCGTACATCAGTTGTCAGAACTGTCCGGTGGTGGCCTGCCACGGGCGGTTGTTCACCATGTTCTGGGGCGTGTGGGCCGGGTGGCTGGCGCTGGCGGCCCTGTTCGGGCGCGCCTTCTGCGGGTGGGCCTGCCCCGGCGGCACGGTGAACCGCCTGCTGGGCTTCTTCGCGCCGCTGCGCCTGAAG
>NZ_VSMK01000430.1 GCF_011682075.1 Nitratidesulfovibrio liaohensis | reverse complement strand
GACGTATTGGTCAATGTCATTGACACTTCCACAGGAAAAATCCTGCTTTCAAAACGCTACGATCATTCCCCCGGCAGGCGGGCCAGATGCGCGGCAACGTGGCGGCGCAGGGCTTCGGCCTTGACCAACTGGCCCAGCGCCGGGTGCACCGGTCCGGCCAGCACCGCGTCGTCCAATCCGTCTTCCGGCGAAAGGCCCATGCGTACCACGGCCACTCCGCGCGCCCATGCGGCCAGCAAACCGTCGGCCAGCGCATCCACGGTGGTGTCCAGCGGCCACGGTACGTAGCTTCCGGCCCGCCAGCGTTCCGCCAACGGCGTGCCGCGCAGCACGAGACAGGGGTAGAAGCGCAGGAAGGCGGCCAGCGGGATTGCCCCGTCGGCATCGGGCAGCAGGGCGGTATGCACGTCGGCGCGGAACACTTCCGGTGTCACCCCCGGCATGCCGGGCATCAGTTGCACCCCCAGTTCCAGCCCGGCCCCGGCCACCATGGCGCAGGCGGCGCGGGCCACAGAGCCTGCGTAGCCACGGCTGGCGGCATCCAGTGCCGCGTCGTCGAAGCTCTGTACCCCCAGTTCCACGCAGTCCATGCCCGCCGTGCGTAATGCCGTCAGGCCGCGCTCCGTCACGGCATCGGGCCGGGTGGAGCAGCGCACCCGGCAGACCACCCCACGTTGCCGCCAGCGATGCGCAAGTTCCAGGCAGGCGTCGCGCTCCGCTTCTGGCAGCAGGGTGAACGTGCCGCCGTAGAAGGCGATTTCCAGCGGCGAAGGGGAAGCGTCGAGGGCGGATGCGCCGCGTCCGGCGTTCGGGGTGGACGGAGAACCCGGCGCCGATCCGCCGCCTGTGGTCGCTTCCTGAAACAGGCGCGCCTCGTGTTCCAGCCGCGCTTCGGCCTGTTCCAGCGCGTGGGCAATGCCGTTCGCGCCGCCGCGCTGGCCGGTCTGCACGTCCTGTGCGCAGAACACGCAGCGGGTGGGACACCCGGCAAAGGGCAGGAAAACCGGTAGGATGCGTGGCCTCTTACGCTGGGTGGCGACAGACGCGCACCCTGCGCCGGGCCTGTGCCCCGACTCGTCGAGCCAGGCAGGCATGGCCGGGACAGGCAGACGGACGCCGCAACGTGGCTCGGGGACCGGAAAAATCAACGCCGACATGATTGCCTTGTGTTGCTGATGTGTTACTATCGAAGCGAAGTTGATGGCTTCGGGGTGTACGTCCGGCCCTGCATCGGGCCATTTTCGCCGTGCGTCGCTCGCTTTCGGAGCAGGGAACGACCCTGCAAAAAGGGCAGGGAGCGACATACCCCTTTCCGGAAAGGGGGTTGCGGCCTGCTCCGCTGCCCCCCTCCTGCGGGGACGATGGCACGGAAGCCCTTGTGCCGCAAGGCGTGGCAACCCGGCATAATCTTGCAAGATTTTACTTGCGGTTGCGGCTTTGACTGTGTATATAACTAGTTACATGCCCGCCGCTGCGCGCCGGTTCGCGCGGCTGAATGATTTCAAAGTGTTCCATGTGACGGAGAATCCATGTCCCAGTCCGATTGCATTTTCTGCAGGATAGTGCGTGGCGAAATTCCCTGCGCGCAGATCTACGCCGACGACCACGTGCTCTCCTTTCTGGACATCGGGCCCGTCAATCGGGGCCATGCGCTGATCGTTCCCAGGGAGCATCACCGCACGGTGCTGGATATGCCCGCGCGGCTCGGCGAGCACATCATCGCCGCCCAGCAGCGCGTTGGCCGTGCCATCATGGAGGCCACCGGAGCGGAAGGGCTGAACATATTTCAAAACAACTTCGCGACGGCGGGACAGGTGGTGTTCCACGTCCATTGGCATCTGGTGCCCCGCTTTCCCGGCGACGGCCACGAACTGTGGCCGCAGGGGCAATACGGCAGCATCGACGAGATGCAGGCGCTCGCGAAGGCCATCAGGGAACGCATGGAGTAGCCGGAAGCACCGGCCCGGAGGACAGTATGAGCGGCAAGACCCTGACCAAGGCGGAAATCGTCGATGCCATCTACGAAAAGACCGACAGGAACCGCGCCGAAGTGAAAGGCGTTGTCGAGTCGCTTCTCGGCATCATGAAGCAGGCGATCAAGAAGGATCATGCCCTGCTCATAAGCGGATTCGGCAAGTTCGAGGCCTATGACAAGAAGGCCCGCAAGGGGCGCAACCCGCAGACCGACGAAACCATCACCCTGCCTCCGCGCAAGGTCGTGGTGTTCCGTCTGTCGCGCAAGTTCCGCGCCGAACTGAACGACGAATAGCGCGTCCGCGCGCACCTGCCCGGCCACAGGCCGCAAGGGTTTTCGACGCCGCTCCCCGGCTGGGGGGCGGCGTCGGTGTTTTTTCGGGGTGAAGCGGAGTCTGCGGGAATTGTGCGCGGCGGGCAGGATGCCGGGGGAGCACACGCGGATCGCCGATACGCTGGCGCATGGCGCGGCGTCGGGCGGCGTCCGCCCGTATGCCGTTGGGATGACGCCCGGGGTACTGCCCGGTCAGAGTAGGCCCAGCCAGCGCCACCACAGATAGTCCAGCGGCAACAGCACCACGATGTTGATGGCAGCCAGCAGCAGGCAGGTGCGGGTCATGTGGCCGGAGGAAATGCTGCCCAGTTGCATGGCCACCACCAACGGCGGCGACTGGTAGGGCAGAAACATGGACGATACGGCAGCGATCTGGGTCATCAGCACGGCCTCCAGACTGAAGCCGGAAGCCGTGGCCAGATCGTTCGCCAGCGGGGTGAGCACGGCGGGGATGCCCGGCAGGGTGGTGAGCAGCCCGGTGACCATGGCGTACACCGTGAGCACGGTGAAATTGCGCGCGGATTCCCCCGGGATCAGGGGCAGGACATCGAGCAGGGCGCTCACCAGCAAGTGGCCCGCGCCAGATGCCGCCACCATGGCGCCCAGCCCCATGATGCCTGCCACGAACAGCAGCGGCGCCATGCTCATGTCCCTGCTGATGGCCTGTTTGCCGGTAAGGCCCAACGGCGGCCACAGGCAGAGCACGGCGGCCCCCAGGCTGACCCACGCGGGCGAGACATGATGCAGCGTGTCGGTGGCCCACAGGCCCACGGCCACGACCAGCACCACCATAAGCCGCCGCTCCGCCGGACTGGGCGCAGCATTCACGGCCCCGGCTTCGGTGTCGGGTGACGCTGCGTCCGTTGTCACCGCCGCTGCTTCCGCCGCAGTTCCTTCCATGGCTTTGCTGGCCATGTCGGCCGCCTGTCCGGCACTGGGTGCCGGGTACAATCGCAGCACCACGATCGCGATGGCCACGGCCTTCAGCAGGCCCAGCACCGGAAAGTGCACCAGCAGGTAGCGCCCGTAGGCAAGCGTGTGGCCGAACAGGCTCTCGGCGCTGCCCGCAAGGATCATGTTGGGGACGTTGGCAGGCAGGATGGCGAAGGCCGGTTGCAGTGCCCCGAACAGGGTGGCCAGTACGATGCCGGTGCGCTGGGCGCTGCCCGGCCCGTGCCCCGCCGCCCCGGCAAGGGACACCGCCAACGGCATGAGCAGGGCGATGCGCCCCATGGACGAGGGCATGACGAACGACAGCAGCACACCCACGGCCACCAGTCCGCAGACCAGCGCGGTATAGCCCGTACCCGTGCGTGCCAGCAGCCCCCGCGCCATGCGCGTGCCAAGGCCGGTATGCTGCATGGCGGAGCCTATGCACAGCCCGCCGAAGACCAGCCAGAAAGTGGCCGAGTGGAACCCGGAGAACACCGTGGCCGCCGGGGCTGCGTGCAGCAGGACGGCCAGCAGGAAGAACAGCAGGGCGGTGAGGTATTCGGGGATCGCGGCGGTGACCCACAATCCTATGGCGCCCACGGCCAGCCCCACGGGCCGGGCTGCTTCCGGCGGCAGGGCTGACGGGGGATGGAGGGCCAACAGCACGCCCGCAGCCGCGCAGGCCAGGGCGATGACGTGGCGGGGCGAACGCGCCAGAGCGGCCAGCGCGGCGGGCGGTGTCAGGGCAGTGGGTGCGGGATGGCGCGTCTGGGAGGAGAAGGGTGAGTCAGGGGGCATGCGTGACCTCTTGCTGGTCTGCTTGCGTAGCACACCCGGCATGCGGGAACAACGCACAGAGGGCTGGCGGATCCCGGCCCCCGGTGTCAGTCCGGCAGGCGCATGCGCAGTTGGTGCAGGGTGCGCATGGTGGTGTGCAGATCGGCAACGGGAAGGCCCGCGAACAGTTCGTCCCGCACCGCGCGGCCCACGGCATCAACGGCGTTGGCCAGTTCGCTGCCGGAATCGGTCAGTTCCAGCAGATTGGCCCGCCGGTCATCGGGATTCTGCACCCGGCGCAAATGGCCATCCGCTTCCAGTCGGTCTATCTGGCGCACCAGCGTGGAGCCTTCTATGCCGATGCTCCGGGCCAGTTGGGTCTGGGTAAGCGCGCCGCCCAGCGCAAGTGCCCACAGCACCACCCCCGAAGCCTGCGACAGGCCCAGCGGTTTGAGGCGCTGGTCCAGACGGGCGCGCCAGGCGCGCGACAGTTCACCCACCAGTGTGCTGAGCCGGTGCGAGGCGAGGACATCGGGGAACGGTGGGTCGGTGGGCATGGGGTTCCTGCTGGTTGGGGGCGCGGCGGTATGTCCGGGATATGCCGCGGCCCCGTTCGGCGTCAATATCGACGATGCGGCGGGGCCGACGGGGCCGCGAACGTGTGGCGGGGTCTGGCTGGTCCCAGCGGACGGCTAGAAGCCGTAGCTCAGACGCAGGAACAGGGCGGGGGCGTCGTCGAGGTCGTAGGTGTCCCCTTCGTCGCCGTCGGAATTGTAGACACGCATTTCCTGGCGGGTCAGGTATTCCGCGCCAACGGTCAGGGTCAGGTCTTCCAGCGGGGTGATGTCGATGTAGCCGCCCAGCGTCACGGACGAGGTTCTCATGTAGCCTTCGCGCTGGACGGGGCTGTCGTCGGCCAGGCGGTAGGTATTCCCTTCCATCCGTCCACCGGCGCGGAAGGAAAACATGTCGGAGGAACGGTAGCGGAGCATGGTTTCCGGAAAGCCCACCGTGGCCGAAAAGCCCAGATCGCGCTGGTTGCCCCAGTCTGCGACAACCAGAGGCAGCAGTCGCGTGCCCACGGGGTGGGCAGAGGCAGCAACCCCGCCGCGCAGGCGCACGCCGCCCACGGCCCAGGTAAGCCCGGCCGAGCCGGAAAGCCCCCAGGCGTCGTCCATTTCTTCTTCCCATCCGGCGGTCAGGCCCGCCCCGGCGAACCAGCCAAGACCGCCAAAGCCCAACTGTTCGGCGATGTCGGCGCGCAGGCGCAGCATGTGCAACTGTTCCCACGGATCGGATCCGTTGCCGAAGGGCAGGCTGGCGGTGTCCGACCAGTCGTAGCGGCGGTTCAGGTAGTCGATGCCGAACCAGCGGTAGCGCAGGCTGGCCCCGGCTTCGGTTACGGCCACCGAACCGCCGTCGTCCATGTCCGCCTCGCCAATGGTGCGCCCGGTGATGATGGCGGAAAAATCATTGTCCGCGGCATGCGCGGCGGGCGCAGCCAACATCAGGGCAAGGGTCATCAGCAGTCCGCCAAGGACTGCGCCGGGTGCAGACCGGGTGAGGACGCCAGAAAACGAACGGGACATGCAAGGCTCCTGTACAGGGCGCGCCTGGGCGCGCGTCGGATGTGTGGGAATTGCCGGGTCCGGCGAGTGGATGAGGTGCATCAGGCAAGGGAAAATGAACAGCTATGCCGCACGCGGTGCATCGGAAAAAGAGCAGGCGCGTTCCGTACTGCCGTCGGGCCAGTCCGTCAACAACATGCGCAACTCCTCTGGCGTGACGCGGGCGTTCCGTGCGCCGGACGGGTCTGGCGATCTGCGGTGACGCGATGTAGCCGGAATTTCCGTAGGTAATGGTTGGTGCTGGGGCTGGTTCATTTTCCGGACATGTTGTTTGGTGGGTGTTATTGCATTGCGAACTAATTGTTTGATTGCTAATAATGATGACGCAAGTGAATGTCAAGCAGGCGCACGAAAGCACGTCGTTTCTAGATGGCAAGTTGTCGCAAAGGCGGAGATGGTAACGGATCGGGAGGGGGATGGATGGCGTCAGGCGGGGAGGGGGCGACCGGATCTGAAGGCGCGCGCGGCACGGACCATGGCGGGTGCCCAGTGGGGTACGGCAGGCGCGAATATGTGGGTATAGGCAGCCAGCGTGTTGCGAAGCAGCAGGCCGTCGCGGCCATCGCCCATGCCGGTGACATGGCCGGACTGGGCCGTGAGGTGCAGTGCGCTGGGCACGGCTGGTGCGCCGGGCGTTCCGGTTGCGTCGTTGCAGGGCACGCAGCGCGAATAATGGAACTCGTGCCCGCGAAAGGTCGTGCCCACGGGATGGAAGGGGTTTTCCAGTACGGCGGCGGCGTCCACATAGCCGAGCCCCTGGGGCTTTGCATGGAACTCGGTGCGCACGGGAAAGATGTCCGCCATGGGGTGCTCGGTGCCGTCCATGACGATGGACCGGCCCAGCACCATGAATCCGCCGCATTCTGCGTAGATGGGCAGGCCCGACTCCGACAGTCCGCGCAGCCGGTCCAGGGCCGGACGGTTGGCGGACAGCCGGGCGGCAAGGGTTTCCGGAAAGCCGCCGCCAAGGTACAGGCCGTCCAACTGCGGCCAGCCCGCGCCGTCAAGCAGCGAAAGGCGCACCAGTTCGGCCCCTGCATGGCGCAGGGCCAGCAGGTTTTCCTCGTAGTAGAACCACAGGGCCGCGTCGTGCACGTAGCCGATGCGTGGCCGGTCGGATTGCTCGGCGGGGGGGACGGGATCACGCCGGGCCGCATCGCCCTGAGCAGCTTGACCCTGGGCAGCATCATCCTGATTGGGGTTGGACGGGGACTGCTTGTCGGGTGTGCTGGTCTGCGCACCGGGCAGCAACGACCACAGGTCGGCCACAGGCCCCTGCGGCGGCGGTGCGGCACACGCCACCTGGCGCAGGCGGTGCAGGTCCACGTGTTCGGACATGATGTCCGCCACCTTGTCCAGCCCGGCCACGCATTCTTCGTGCTCCATGCCGGAAACGAGTCCCATGTGCCGTTCGGGGATGGGGTTGTCGGCTATCTTGGGCAGCACGCCCAGCACCGGCACGTCGGTGTAGTGTTCGATGGTTTCGCGCAGCACGGTGCGATGGCGCGGCCCCGCCGTGCGGTTCAGGATCACCCCGGCAATGTGCACGCCCTGCTCGAAGTGGCGCAGGCCGGACACGATGGCCGCAGCCGTGCGGGTCATCTTGGTGCAGTCCATGACAACCACCACGGGGGCGCCAAGGATGCGCGCCAGTTCCGCAGTGGAACAGCTGCCGGACAGGTCGCGTCCATCGAACAGGCCGCGGTTGCCTTCTATGACGGCCATGTCGTACCGGATCGCCGTGCTGGCGGAACAGACCGGATTGGCATCGCCCACCAGCCCGCATTGGGTCCAGAACAGCGACCGCAGCATGGCCGCATCGAGAAAGTAGGGGTCCAGGTTGGTGGCGGGGTGCCCGGCGGCCAGGGCCAGCCACCAGGCGTCGATGTAGTCCGGCCCCTTCTTGCAGGGTTTTATGGCAAGGCCGGAGCGCGCAAGGGCTCGCACGACGCCGAGGGATACCAGGGTCTTGCCGGAGCCGCCGGAAAGACCGGCAATGACGATGCGCGAAAGATTCATGCAATGGTGCGCCGGAATGTCCGGACGGTGTGCGGGGTAACGCCCGCGCCCGCATGCATGCGGGCGTGCATATGAAAAGAGCGTATGAACCTTGCAGTCCATACGCCTTTTCGGAAAAACAGTTCCCCGGCGTGGAGAACTACTATTCGCCCTCGGCCCCGGCCTGCTTGCCGGCGCCCTTGAGGCCGTACATGGTGGTGCTGCCGGAGGACCAGTATTCCAGAACTTCGGCGTTCACCAGCGCGGTGAGGATCTTCTTCACGTCGCGCGGGCCCTTGTCGGGGAACAGGTCGAGAAAGTCGTTGAAGTAGAACTTGCTCTTCGAGCCGGCCTTGGACTGCAGGAATTCCACGACCTTGTTCTTGGCTTCTTCCATGGATAGCCCCTTTGGTTATCCGGGGGCGGCAAACCCGCCCCCGGAATGTGGTTGCCTACCGGCTTAGAACTTGAACTGGGTGCTCTGACGCCAGGTGTAGTAGGCCGGATCGCGGAAGTCGTCGATGAGGTGGTGGGTGAACTCAAGGCCGGTCAGCTTGAAGAAGCTTTCCCAGCCGATGCGCTCGGCCCATTCGCCCAGACGTTCGTACTTGTTCGCGTTGGCGGCGTACACCTCGATGATGTGCTTGATCTTCGCGGTGAGCGAGGGCCAGCGCGGCATTTCGTTCGGGATGTAGGCCACGACGACCTTCGAGAACTTGGGCATGGAGATGCGGTTGGAAACCTTGCCGCCCACCATGATCACGCAGCCGTCGCCTTCGCCGTCAGAGATCGGCAGGGCGGGGCACATGGTGTAGCAGTTACCGCAGTACATGCAGCGGTCGTTCTTGATGGCGATGGAGTTCAGCTTCTTGTCGCCGACTTCCACCTTGGTGGGACGCACGGCGGCGGTGGGGCAGGCGGAAACGGCCAGCGGGATTTCGCACAGCTGGTCGGTCCATTCGTGGTCGATCATCGGGGGCTTGCGGTGGATGCCCACCACGCCGATGTCGGAGCAGTGCACGGCGCCGCACATGTTGATGCAGCAGGCCAGCGAGATGCGAACCGGGGCGGGCAGACGCATGGACTGGAAGTCGGTGAAGACTTCATCCATGATCGCCTTGACCGGGCCGGAAGCGTCGGTGGCGGGGGTGTGGCAGTGCACCCAGCCCTGGGTGTGCACGATGTTGGACACACCGGCGCCGGTGCCGCCGATGGGGAACTTGTAGGAGCCGCCGGCGAACTTGCGCGAGGCCAGGTCTTCCTTCAGCGCCTTCAGGCCCGCTTCGGTGTCGACCATGAACTCGACGTTGTTGCGGGTGGTGAAGCGCAGGAAGCCGCCGCAGTGCTTGTCGGCGATGTCGCACATCTCGCGGATGTGGGTGATCGACATCAGACGGGCAGCACCAACGCGCACGGTGTACACCTTGTCGCCGGATTCGGCGACGTGTACCAGCACGCCGGGTTCCAGGATTTCATGGTACAGCCACTTCCCGAAGTTCTTTGCGATGAACGGGGGGAAGAAGGAGTCGTGCTTGCGGGGGCCGATGTCCGTGATACGGTTTTCCATCGGCTTTTCGGGATTGTACCCGGAAGAGATGAATGCCATGATGTGCTACCCCTCTTCTTATCTCTGGTGTCTCTTGCGGTATTCCGTGATGTCGCGATCCCAGCCGCCGGGCACTTCTTCTTCCTTGAAGAAGATGTACGGGTTGGAGCGGGGCTCCTTCACGTGTTGCGCCACGGGGTCGATCTCGGTCACCTCGAGCAGCTTCTGGAAGCTGAGACGCTTGATGGTCTCGCCCAGACGCTCGCGGTTCTTGCCTTCTTCCATCCACCAGTCCCAGATCTTTTCGACGACTTCCTTGATTTCGTCGAAGGGATCGGTGGCTTCCACGAAGGGAACCAGCAGCGAACCCATCTGGGCGCCGTCGAGGACGGGCGCCTTGGCGCCGACCAGGATGGACGCGCCGCGTTCGTCACCGATGCGCAGGGCGCGGGGCATGGTGTTGATGCAGTGCATGCAGCGCACGCACTCGCTGGTCTTGATGGACAGGGCGGAGCCGTTCCAGGAGATGCACTTGGAGGGGCAGCGTTCCACCACTTCGGCCATGATGTCGAACTTGCCCCAGTCGCGGCCCGAGTGGGCGCCGGCGTTGGGCTTCAGTTCGCCACCGACGTAGGCCTTGACGGCGGCCTGGTCGATCTTGATGTCGTCCTTCCAGGTACCGATGACCGAGAAGTCGGAACGGGCGATGGAGGCGACGCAGCCGTTGGGGCAGCCGTCGAACTTGAACTTGAACTTGTAGGGGAACGCCGGGCGGTGCAGTTCGTCCTGGTATTCCATGGTCAGCGCGTAGCAGCAGGCCTGGGTGTCGTAGCAGGCGTATTCGCAGCGCGACATGCCAAGGCAGGATTCGGGCGTACGCAGGTTGGAGCCCGAGCCACCAAGGTCGGTGTTCATCTTGTGGGTCAGTTCGAAGAACAGTTCTTCGAGCTGCGGGGTCTGGGTGCCAAGAAGCACGATGTCGCCGGTGGAACCGTGCATGTTGGTCAGACCGGAGCCGCGCAGGTCCCACAGGTCGCAGAGCTGGCGCAGGTAGTCGGTGTGGTAGTACTTCGCCGCGGGCTGGTTCACGCGCACGGTGTGGAAGTGCGCCACGCCGGGGAACTGTTCGGGCTGGTCACAGTAACGGCCGATGACGCCGCCGCCGTAACCGAACACGCCAACGATGCCGCCGTGCTTCCAGTGGGTTTCACCCTCGTTGTAGGACAGCTCGAGAACGCCAAGCAGGTCTTCGGGGCAGTCCACCGGGATCTGGTAGTCCAGACCCTTGGGGTTGGCAGCCCGGTAAGCAGCTTCCTGCTTGATGTCGGACACGAAGCTGGGCCAGGGCCCGGATTCGAGCTGGTCCAACTTGGGGGTTGCATGTTTCGCCATTGCCTTACCTCCACATTGGTTTGTTGAAGTTCTGGACTCTCAACAGACACGCCCATCGCCCCTGGGGCGCAACAGGACGGCGTCTTCCGGAGGTAAGGGCATCGGTCGGCGCGGCCCTTGCGCCCGGAAAACTCGTGATTTTTTGGACAAAGTAACGCCATTCCTAAAAGGATTCCGGCGCGTTGTCAAGCCCCGACGCGGGCCGCAGCACCGTCCCGCCGGGTGGCGGGAAGCAGGCAACGCCCTGTCGGGATTGCCGAAACAATGCAGGCGTCGGCGTGTCGGTGGCGCCGTGCGTTCCGAATCGTTCCGGTGCCCGCCGCGTTTTCACGCGGGGACGGGGCATGGCAGTCTCCCCGTCGGACATCCTGGTGCCGCCATGCAGGGGGCAGGCGACACTTTCTTGCTTGTAGCCCACCATCCGGGGAATGACAACAGCTTGCGTGCATCGGCGGGATAGGGCATTGACCGTATGCCCGCTCCCGGCCACGGCGGCGGGCGTCATCCGCAGTTCATGTGTTCAGGAGTGCCCATGCAGGACGATCTTGGCCTTTACTATTACCCCGATCCCAATGACAAACGTACCCGCGTCTACGTGCGTTCCAACGCCGGCAGCGTGGAATTTCGCCTGTGGCGTGCCGACCGGCCCGAAGTGTGGGAACGCCACGAGTGGGTGCCGCTGGAGGTCATCCGGCATGCCGCAGGCATGTACCGCGACATGGGGCGCGAAACCGATCCCCTCAAGCTGTATGACGAATCCGTGGCGCGGGCCCTGCTGAAGGCAAACTGAAGCAGACAGTTTGCCCGGGGCATTCGTCGAAAGCCTGTCACGAAGGCCAACTGGGCTCCGCGAAAGCGGTGTTCGTGAATTCCGGAGCAATCCTGCCCGTGCGCGAGAGGCAGGCTTGCCGGAGGGCCGCATGCACGAAGTCAGCCTTGGGGCCACCCTGCGCGACTACCTGACCGGGCAGGACGTGGACCACACCACCTACGAGGATTTGCGGCAGGCCCTGGCGCGGCTGCTGGTGGAAGAACTGGGCCACCCGCGCGAGTTGGTGGAGCCGCGCGTGCGGGTGCGGTTCGACGTGGTGCCTGATGCCGCGAATGCTTCGTCGTCTCTGGCTCCGTCGTCCACCGAGGTGCCCCGGGTCTTCGAAGGTGCCGACCGCCCCGATGCACCCCCCGTTTCCCTTGATCTCCCCGTTCCGCCCGATAGTGGCGCCCCCGGCGATTCCGAAGATTCCGACGACCACGACGAAGGCTGCCGCGTGGTGGACCTGACCCTGCGCGACGACGACGGCACGCCGCTGTGCATCGTGCTGTTCTGCCCCGGCGCGCCGGGCAGCTACGCCCGCGAAAGCGTGGCGGCGGCACGGCTGTTTCCCGGTGGCCCCGCACCGTTGGTGGCCGTGACCGACACGCGCGATGCCCTGCTCATGGCTGCCGTGGATGGCGCGGTGCTGGGCGAGGGCATGCGGGCGCTGCCGAAGCGGGATGCATTGCGGCGGTTGGCTGCGGACCATCCGTGTCCGCAGCTGACGCAGGAACGCGCCGCGGGCGAGCGGCGCATACTGGGGGCGTATACGGCGTTTCTGAAGCGGTGCTGCGGCGAGGATGTGTGCTTGTTGTAGTCGCGTGGCGGTGGGGAGGGGGGGCAGTGCCCTGATGGACACGGCATCTACGTAGACAGCCCTGCCCTGTTGATACCCTTCGATTTCGTTATGCCTCCGGCGGGCAAGGGGCCATTGAGCGATGGCCCCTTGCATCCCCGCGCTCCAGGGGGGCTTGGCCTCCCTTGGACCCCCGACGTATCTTGCGCGGCGTCTCTTCGGCGCCAGCTTCCCTCCGGCGCAAGGCGCCTCCGGGCGATCTGCCGCCGGTGACGCCAATGCGCACGAAACTCCCATCGCCTCAATAACGCGTGGGGCCTTACCCACAGGTATCCTGCACCGCATTCCCATGCCGGGCAGCTTCCGTCGGCCAAAGCGCCTTCGGGCGATCTGCCCGACGGAATGCGATGTGCGCGAATCTCCCGCTACCTCTATCCCACTTGGGCGCCTTGCCCACGTCCCCGTTGCGGCGCATGTGCCGCCGTCAAGGCCCGGCGTCACACGCTTCTACGCACAATGCGGTTCCGTTGAGCGATGCACAGCATCGCTAGAAATCATAACGACTAACAACATCCGTAGGTTGCAAAAACACATGGACAGTGCGCCTAGCCGCATCCAACCCCGGTGCGGCGATACGCGTCCGCAGCCGGAGATCACCGCCGAGGCTTTGCGAGGCGGAAGCTCCGGCGTCGCGGATGCGCGCCGTATGCGAACCGAGGGGAAAGGCACCCTCGCTATGCCGTAGCGACGAGGGATTTGCGCACATTCGCGTTCCCGTCGGCAGATCGCCCGAAGGCGCTTTGGCCGAGGGAAGCTGCCGACGAAAGGAACGCGGTGCGAGGTACGTCGGGGGACCAGGGGGCGGAGCCCCCGGAGCGCGGGGATGCAAGGGGCCGCCGCTTAGCGGCCCCTTGCCCGCCGGAGGCATAACGAAATCGGGCGTGGCAAAAGGGCAAGACTGTCTTCGTAGAGGCCGTACTCAACAGCGCGCGGCACCTCTTTTGCCTCCCGCCGGAGACATAACGAAATCGAGAGGCATCAAAGGGGCTGCCGTGTATCCGTAGAGGCAGTACCCACCAAGGCACCAGCCTCTCCCCCACTGGCTACGCCCTGTTCGTGATGAACACCCCGCACGTCACCAGCGCGGCCCCCAGCAGCAAGGATACGGGCAACGCCTCGCCCAGCATGGCCCATGCGCACACGATGGCCGTCAGCGGCACGAAATTGATGAACACCCCGGCCCGCCCGGCGCCTATTTCCTTCACCGCCTCGTAGAACCAGGTGAACCCCAGCACGGTGCCGAACACGCCAAGGTATGCCGCCGCAACCCACAGGGAGGCAGGGTACTCGGGCAGAGCCGTCCACAGCCCCTCATGCAGGGCGAAGGGCAACAGCATCACCGTGCCCACCGCGCACGACCAGGTCACCGCCGCCAGCGGCGACAGCGCGCGCATGACCACCTTGCCCAGCAGCGAATATGCGGCCCAACTGGCCAGGCAGCCCAGCAGCGCCACGTCGCCCCACGACAGGGCCGACGAGAACAGCGTCAGCGGGTTGCCTCGTGTGATGGCGATGACCGCGCCGCTTACGGATAGCATGATGCCCGCCAGCTTGCGGCGCGACAGCGGCTCGCCCAGGAACAGCGCGGCGCCCACGGCGATGGCGATGGGGTTGTTGGTGACGATCACAGCCGCCCGGCTGGCGGGCACGGTGGCAAGCCCGGTGAAGAACAGGGCGTTGTAGGCGAATACACCGGTGGCGCCCAGCAGCAGCACCCCGGCCCAGCCGTGCATGCCTGGCGATGTCAGGCGCGGCAGCGCGCCCTCGCGGCGTCGCACGTGCCAGAACAGCAGCCCGGTGGCTATGGCAAAGCGCAGAAAGGCTGCGGAAAAGGGGCCTGCGTGGGCGGCGGCGATGCGCCCGGCAACAAAGGTACCGCCCCAGAACACGGTGGCCAGCATCAGCTTGGCATACAGCAACATGAACGACTCCCGCGTGCAGGAAAAGGCGCGGCGGCGCGGGCGCACGATGCGCGGGGCTCGTCGCGGGAAGGGCGAAAAAAATAATGCTGCAACACCGCGCCCCACGCACTGTGGCGTGACAGCATGTTACCGCAGTGTCGCCTCGTAACATGCCGGGATTGCGGCACGTTGACACGTGCGGCGATATACGGGAAAAACACGGTACTGTCGAGGTGCCACCCCCAGTGTTTGCCCGGCAGCCCGTTGCACGACGGGACATACGAAAGTTGCCCCAGAGCCGTGTCCTTGCGCCGGGCAGGACACGACCCGCCACGACCTTCCGTGGCACGCAACCACAGGAGGCCCATGACCCGACGCCACCCCCTACGATATCTGACGACCATCCTGATGCTCTGTGCGCTGCTTCCCGCGCCGCTGCCCGCGGCGGCCAGCGAGGCACCCGCCAAGCGCGGCCGCGCCTCGTGGTACAGTGACGACCTGCACGGCAAGAAGACCGCCAGCGGCGAAAGCTACGACATGAACGCCCTGACGGCCGCGCACAAGACCCTGCCCCTCGGCACGGTGGTCCGCGTGACCAACCTTTCCAATGGTCGCTCCGTGCTGGTCACGGTGAACGATCGGGGCCCCTATCGCGGCAACCGCGACATCGACGTCTCCTACTCTGCCGCGAAACAACTGGGCATCGTCAAACCCGGCAGCGCCGCCGTGCGCATAGAGGTGCTGGGCGACGCCAAGGGCCGCCCCCTGGACCCCGACAGCGCCTATTTCGTCCGCATCAGGTCGTACGCCAGCAAGGCGGAAGCCGAACGGCTGGTCCGCAAGCTTGAACGCGAGGGCGAAGCCGCCGCGCGCGTCCGCGCGCGCACGGAAAAAGGCCGCAAGCGCTGGATGGTCTGCGTGGGGCCCTTCCGCGACTTCGACGACGCGCGCGCCCTGCGCCGCCACCTGATGCAGCGCCACGCCGATATCGACATCGTGGCCGACAACGCCCGCGACTGACCGTCCCGGCCGTCCGCCG
>NZ_VSMK01000418.1 GCF_011682075.1 Nitratidesulfovibrio liaohensis | reverse complement strand
CGGAAGCGCCGCCGGAGGGCGCGGCGGTGCGCCGCGAGCGCAGTTCCCACGGCAGCCCGGCCTGTTCCAGCGCGTTCACCCAGGCGGGCACGCGGTGCATGTGCCGGGGGGCCACGGCGATGTCCACATCGGGACGCTCCTGCACGATTCTCTGGATGACCGGCAGCAGGGCGGCTTCCTCTTCCTCGCGCACGGAGCCCAGCACCACCAGCGGGGCGGATTTCCGCAGTATGGTGCCCGCAAGGCCGGGCACGTCGTGTGCGCCGGGCACGCCGGATTCGTCCGGTCTTTCGGGTTGGGGCAAGGCCCGGTCAAACTTGATGTTGGGCATGACCGAGGTGCGGTCGTGCCCGAACAGCAGGCCGAAGCGCTGGGCGTCGTCGGGCGAGATGGCGGCGATGCGCTCCGGGGCCAGCCCGTGCCAGAAGTCGGGGGTGAGCAGGTATCCGGCCAGGGTGCGCGGGGTCATGCGCCCGTTGACCACGGCCACGGGGATGCCCCGCGCCGCGCAGGCGGACAGCAGGCCGGGCCACAGTTCCGTTTCCAGCAGGGCCACGGCGCAGGGCCGGGCCTGGTCCAGGGCGCGGCGCATCAGACCCGGTTCGTCAAAGGGAAGGTAGCGCACCTGCACCTGCAGGCCGGGCCGGTGTGCGGCGGCCCAGTCGCGGGCCTTTTCCAGTACTTCCACCCCCTGCCGGGTGCACGAGGTGAGCAGCACGGAGAGTCCGCCGTCCTGTGTGCACGGGGGGGGGCACGGGGGCGTGAACGGGGCGGCGGAGGACGGGCATGGCCGGTCAGGGCTGTCCGTGGCGTCGTCCGTGGCGTCGTCCGTGGCATTGGCAGTGGCACCATCCGGGGCGTCGTGGGCGGAGCCGTCCGTGGTGCCCCTCGTGCCGTTGCCGTCCAGATGGCGCAGCAGTTCCCACGCCAGATAGGCCTCGCCGCCGGAGGCCGCCTGCACCCACAGGTGGGCCGCCTCGGCCCAGTGGTCGGGCACCAGACGCTGGTCGTAGCCTTCGGCCAGACGGGCGTTGCGGCGCAGCAGGGGGCGGGCCAGACGCCAGACGCCGCCGTAGATGGCCAGCAGTGCGGCGTGCAGGGGGTCGGATTTCATGCGGAAACCTTTTGGCGGATCAGGGAAAAGAGGTGGCGGGGGCAACGGTGACGGGCATCGGGCAGGCTGGGACGAGGCCTCAGCCCGCGTTGACCGTCAGTTCGCCGTCGCGCGGCACGGCATCGTGCAGGGCCATGCCCAGCCGGGCGGACAGGGCAAGCTCTATCTCCACGGCCTGCTCGTGCGATTCGCGGATGCGTTCGCGGATGCGTTCGGTACGGCCATATCGCTCCACAAGGTCGTCGAAGCGTTCCTCCAGCGTCACCAGCTGGTCGTGCTTCACGCGCTTGTCGGCGTAGATGATGATCAGCGGCATCAGCCATTCCCGCACGGTCACGTCCACCCGCCACGGCCAGTGCACGTGGTGCATCACCCCCTGGGCGATGCGCGGGTTGCCCGTCTCGTGCAGGGCCCACGCGCCGCCGAGCTGGGCGTGGTTGCCCCCGAAGCGGATGGTGTAGTCCTTGGCGATGTCGTGCAAGAGGGCGCTGGCCAGCACCGAGGGCAGGTGGATGTCCGTGCTGTTCGGGCCATTCGGGCCGCCCGCTTCATTGTTCAGGGCCGCGCGGGCCAGCGCCATGGCCATGTCGGCCACCCTGAGGCTGTGGGCGCGGATGTGGTCGGGCATGGCGTAGCGGTCCCACAGGGCATGGCAGGCGGCCATGTCGGGCACAGGCCAGGCGCTTCCGGGAACGGTGGGGTCGGCGGGGTTCGGCGCCGCGAAGCTGAGGGGCGGCAGGTCATCCACGGTCATGCAGCGGTTGGCAGCCGCCTCGCGCGGGCTTTCCACGTCGCCGGTAAAGGGCATACCCACGGTGGCGGTCATGCGGTCTCCTCTGGTGACGCGCGGGCGGGGCGGACCGCAGGATGCCGGTCCCGTGCGATGCGCCGCGCGTTCGCCACTTCCGTGAACATAACCACTGGCCGGACAAAAGGCAAAGCGCGCGCAGCAGTTGGCGAACGGGGAAAGGCGTGGTCGGGAGACGGCGCGCAGTTTCCGCGCACCGGCGCGCACCGCCCAAATCCGCCACCCGTGAGTGCGCCGCCATCACTGGCGCGGGCAGGGGGGCATGCCTCTACCCTTGCCTGCGCTTCCACCGCGTTGACAGCAGCCCTTGGCACGGCGTAGCACCATCGGGACACGGTGCGGAGGGCATGGGGTTGCCCGCGCGAAACCGTGCGGGCGGCGGGCCATGCCCTTGGGGCGGTACCGCCGTCGCGTCGCGCCTGACCGGTCCACGGCCCG
>NZ_VSMK01000417.1 GCF_011682075.1 Nitratidesulfovibrio liaohensis | reverse complement strand
CGTCCCCGGCCCAGGGCAATGCCGGGCTTGCCCGCGCCGTGGTAGTCCGAGCCGCCCGTCAGGGCCAGCCCGTGCCGGGCGGCCAGGTCCACGCAGCGGCGGGTGTCGGCCTGGGAATGTTCGCTGTGGTAGGCCTCTATGGCATCCAGGCCATGAGACTTGAGGTCGGCCACCGTGTCGTCCAGCCATTCGGCAAAGCCGTTGCCGGGGTAGCGGAACAGCATGGGGTGGGCCAGGGCCACCGTGGCGCCCACGGAACGCAGCAGGGCCACGCCACCGGTCGGGGACAGGGTTTCCTTGGCCACGTAGGCCCGGCCTCCGGGGCCGATGTAGCGGGCAAAGGCCTCTTGCGGCGAGGGCACGTAGCCCTTTTCGTGCAGGATGCGCGCGAAGTGCAGGCGGCTTACCGATTCGCCGCCGGAGATGGCTTCAACCTCGGCATATTCGATGTCCACGCCGCACTCGCGCAATTGCGCGGCGATGCGGTGGTTGCGGGTGGCGCGGTGGTGGCGCAGTGCGGCCAGGGTGGCATCCAGCGGGGTGGCGCCGCCGTTTTCGGGCAGCCACAGCCCCAGGATGTGCAGTTCGCCATGTTCGCAACGCACGCCCAGTTCGCACCCCCTGATGACCTCGATGCCGCGCTGGCGGCCTTCGCGCACGGCCTCGTCCAGGCCGGAGGTGGTGTCGTGGTCGGTAAGGGCGACGGCGGCCAGCTTTGCGGCGGCGGCCTTGCGCACCAGTTCCGCCGGGGTGTCGCTGCCGTCAGAGGCGGTGGAGTGGGAATGCAGGTCTATGAAACGGATGGACATGTCTGCTCCGGGTGCCTGATGCCCCGCGACCGTGAGAACAGGAGGCCGGGTGCCCGTGTGTGGGGGCGGCAAGGTCGGTCGGCATGGTCAACCGGCATGGCGGGCCATGCGCGGTGCGACGGGGTACGCGATGATGCTACGTTCCGCCCCTGCGGGTGTCAATAAAGGCGTCCGGCATCCCGGACGGTGCGGCGGACCCGGAGCCGCCGGGCGAACGTGGCGGGGCGCATCGCATGCCTGACCTGCCGCGCCGCTTGAGCCAGCGGCGGCTTCGGGCTATGGTGCGCGCACAATGCAACCAAGGAGTGCGCCGTGTCGCTGAACAAGGAACTGCTGGAAATTCTCGCCTGCCCCAAGTGCCGTCAGCCCGTGGAACCCGTGGACAACGAGCGCGGCCTGAAGTGCGCCCAGTGCAAGGTGGTCTACCCCGTGCGCGATGAAATTCCCGTGATGCTGGTGGAAGAGGCCGTGCCCGCCGAGCGGTGGGAACAGGGGCAACGTTCGGTAAAGTAGCGCCCGGCAGGGTGGGTGCGTGACGGGCCGCTTCGGCCAGCCGATGTCCGCAGGGCGTGGGCCGTGCCCCTTGTGCCCCGTCCCGTCCGGCAGCACGTGGGCCACACGCCGGGCACACGACGGGCATGCGCCGTACACGCATACGTTGACAGCGCCGCCGGGGATGTTAGCTATGCCTGTGCGGCTTCCGATACCCCGATTTGCCGCGCCGTCCGCAATCCGCCCATCCGAAGAGGTGCGCATGGTCATCGACTTCAGCGCGTTCTACGAATTTCCCAACCTGCTCGACCGCCTTGCGGGCGATGCGGGCCGCAGCCTTGCGGCCACGCGCGGCAGGGCGCAGTTTCCCCCGCTGAACATAGGCGAGGACGACGCGGCCATCCGCGTGCGCGCACTGGTGCCCGGCGCGGACCTGGACGGGCTGGACATCACCCTTACCGACAAGACGCTGGTGCTCAAGGGCGAACTGCCCGTGGTGCGTGGCCGGTACTACCGGCAGGAGCGGCCCACCGGCCCCTTCCAGCGGGTGGTGACCCTGAACGTGCCCATCGACCGCGACCGGGCCACGGCCACCATGAAGGACGGCGTGCTGGAGATCGTGCTGCCCAAGGCGCAGGCGGTGACACCGCGTACCGTCCACATCGAAGTCAGGTAGGAGGCTGCCATGACGCCCCCAGACCGCCGCCCCCGATTTCCGCACCCCGCGTCCCGCCCCACCCGCCAGAACGAACGGGGCGGCGTGGATAACCGTGCCCGGCAGGGCCGGTTCGCCCAGTCGTCGCAGCCGCCACGCATGCGCCCCCAGGCAGACCTGGTGGAGCGCGAGGACGGTTTTCACCTGTTTCTGGACATGCCCGGCGTGGCCCATGACGACCTGGTGCTGGACGTGGAAGGCGACGAACTGACCGTGCGCGGGGTGAGCCGCTTCGGCGATTGCCGCGACATGGGAAAGGATGAAGGCCGGAATGGGGAGCGCGACGGCGCCGCAGAACCCGGCGCCGCAGATGGCCCCGCCCCCGCCCCCTGCGGCTGCGGCCCGGCGG
>NZ_VSMK01000416.1 GCF_011682075.1 Nitratidesulfovibrio liaohensis | reverse complement strand
ACCGGGTGGCCTTTCTGGGCGCGACACGCGCGGTGCTGCACCCGCCCACGCCGCAGCAGGCCGAGGCGGCGGGCTTTGCCGGTACGGACGGCCCGGCCCGGCTGCTGGCGGCCTTTCTTTCCGAATGGGCCCGCCAGGGGCGCGACCCGGCCTGTCTGCTGCTGGAAAACATCGCCGGGCAGGATCTGTCGGACCTGCTGCCGGTCATCGGCGACGGAAACTGCAAGGTGTGTCTGGACATGGGCCATGTCCTGACCTACGGTCAACATAGGCTGCCCGCATCCGCCGGACTGCTGGAGCGGGTGGGCATGGTGCATGTGCATGCCCCCGGCGGCATGGACCGCCACCGCCCGCTCACCGAACTGGCGGCGGAAGAAGCCGCCTGGGCCGCGCGTGTGCTGCCCGCCCTGCCGCCGGATGCGGTGCTGATGGTAGAGGTGTTCGCCTGGGACGGGGTGCTGGCCTCGCTGCCGGTGCTGGAACGCCTGCTGGACGGGGTGGCGGCCTGACATTGCCAGCCCGGCACAGCCTGTCTGGCACAGCCTGTCTGGCACAGCCGGACGCCCTCAAGCATTACGGACATCACGAGAGACGCGCATCGGCATCACGCGATTCGAGGTCGAGAGGAGATCATGAGTTACTTCCGGAAGCTGGAGACAAAGCTCACGCACCTGCAAGAGCTGTTCGACCGCGCGGAGCGCTGGCTCATCGTGATCAACGCCGATCCCGACGCCATGGCTTCCGCCCTGGCGCTGAAGCGCATCATGATCCACCGCGTGGACGACGTGGTCATCGCCCGCGTCAACGAGATCACCCGGCCCGACAACCTGGCCATGGCCCGCTACCTGCGCATTCCCATGGTCAAGCTTACCCCCACGCTTGCCGCCCAGTTCGACCGCTTTGCGGTGGTGGATTCGCAGCCCCATCACCATCCCTCGTTCAAGGATCTGTCCTTCTCGCTGGTCATCGACCACCACCCGCTTGTGGAAGAGCACCCGGTGGTGGCCGACTACAAGGAAATCCGCAACGAGTACGGCGCCACCTCCACCATCATGACCGAGTACCTGTACAATCTCGGCATCCGGCCCGGAAAGCTGCTGGCCACGGCGTTGCAGTTCGGCATCAAGACCGACACCGCCAGCTTCGAGCGCGCCTTCCACGACGTGGACATGCGCGCCTACCGCTACCTGACCAAGTTTGCGGACCACACCCTGCTCTCGCGCATCGTGCGCAGCGAATTCCGGCTGCATTGGCTGGACTACTTTTCGCGTGCGTTCATCAGCATGCACAAGCTGGGCACCGGCCAGTACGTGTACGTGGGCGAGGTGGAAAACCCGGACATCCTGGTGGTCATCGCCGATTTCTTCATGCGGGTGCACGAAATCCGCTGGGCGGCGGTGTGCGGGGTGTACCACGACACCATCGTGGTCATCCTGCGTGGCGACGGCATGGGGCGCGACCTTGGCCGCCACGCCAGCCTGCAATTCGGCGACGTGGGGTCCGCCGGGGGGCACCGGGCCATGGCCCGGGCCGAGATTCCCCTGGCCGCCGCCGAAGGCCGCAACGTGGAATTCTTCATCTACAAGCGGCTGCTGGCCCCCCGCAAGAAAATGCGGGCCAAGGTGGAGCCGAAGCCCGACCAGAAGCCGGAACCGAAAACGGAGCACAAGCCCGACGCCAAATCCCCTGCCGGATCCGTCGCCGGAGTGGAATCCACGGCTGGACAGAAAACCGTCCAGAAGGCGGTGCCGCCGGGCGAGCGCAAGCCTGGGCAAAAGGCCCCTGCCGCCCTGCCAGCGGGAACGTCCGGCGTCCTGCCAGCGGGAACGTCCGATGCAATGTCCGCTGCGCCGACTGGGGGAACGTCGTCGGCCCCGACCGGGGCGCCCGCTGCCGCCGTTTCCTCCTCGGTGCCCCCCGACGGCAAGTAACCCCCCGACAGGCAAGTAACGCCAAGCTGCAAGTATCGCCGCCGCGCGTTTGCTTCTTCGCCGCCAGCTTCCCTTCGTACGTGTACCGCGTTCGCACGCGGCGTGGTGCCTGCTGTTGGCGGCGCGCGTCTGAACATGCGCATGCCGTCGATGGCAGGCAGACCTCAGCCCCGAGGATGGTGTGGCGCGGGTGGCACGTCTGCACGCTGTCCGACGCAGGATATTCCGATATGGCAAGGCCGCCCTCCGGGATTCCGTGGGGCGGCCTTGCACGCGGAGGGAAGGGATAGGAACGATGAGCCTGTCGCGCCCGTCGAAAAAGTCGTGCCCGTCGAAAAAATAGCGCCCGGTAAGGACGTCGTGCCAGCCGCGTAACTCGCGGAAGGCGCCGGGGTTCCTGCGGCTACGCGCCGCGCCGCCTGCGGTCGGGGCGGCCCGCGTCG
>NZ_VSMK01000415.1 GCF_011682075.1 Nitratidesulfovibrio liaohensis | reverse complement strand
CCACGGACGGCTGTGCCGCGCTGGCGGCCAGGGCGGCCTCGAAGGGGTCCGTTTCGTCCGGCTGTACTGGTGACTCGGGGGCCGGTTCCGGCTCCGGTTCGGGCGCGGGCGCGGCAGCCTTGCCGCCGGAACCCAGCATGTCTTCCAGCAGGGCGTCCAGGTCCGCCACGTCCACAAGATCGGCGGGCTTCTGCGGTGCGGCAGGCGTTGCGGGCGCTGCCGCAGGCGCGGGCGGCGCCTTGGCGTCCAGCCCGGAAATGAGATCGTCGATGTCGTCGTCGCCCATGGACGAGCCGGAACCGCCCGATGTCAGGTCGGCGGCGCTGGGCGCGCCCAGATCGCCGAGCAGGGCGTCCACGTCGGTCATGTCGGGCATGGACAGTTTCTCGTCCGGATCGACGGGACGGCCGGTGATGGCCGAAGGCGTGGACGAGACGGGCTTGGCGGCCATGGAGGGAGCCTCCTCTGCGTCGTGGTGGGCGGCGGGGGCCTTGGGGGCAGCGGGCGCAGGGGCCGGAGCGGGTTCCGACGTATCCGGCAGGTCGCCGATGCTGTTCAGCAAGGCATCGATGTCGGCGTCCATGCTGGCGTCCATTCCAGCATCCATTCCAGCGCCCATTACAGCATCCGGTCCGGCGTCACCGTGGCTGCCGCCGTCGTCCGGTGTCATGGAGGCTGATGGGGACGCGGCGGGGGCCGGGGGCGCGATGTCGGCGTCAAGGGTATCGAACCCCGTCAGCGATTCCAGGCCGCCGCCGTCGGAAAACAGGTCTTCGAGTTCCTTCTCGAAGCTCGCGGCATCGGAGCCGGGCTGCGCCTGTGGGGCGTTGCCCTTCTCGATGATGTCGGTAAGCTCGATGATGTCCTCGTCGGCCGTCAGGTGGGCATCGTCGGTGGGAGACATGACAGACCCTTGGGCAAACCTTCGGTAACGGTTGCGGCGCTCGCGCACCTGTCCGGCAAAGTGCCGCTGTGGAGCGGCGGGCGCTTTGCGTGTTTCAAGGCATCAATACTACACACAGGAGCGGGCATGGCGCAAGCGCGTGCGGCATGCCACATGACACCCCGGCGTGCATCGCCCCGCGCGGCCCCGAAACGCAAAGGGCCGCCCCCGAAGGGACGGCCCGAGAAGCCGGAAGAATGACGGCAGTGCCTAGCTATGGCACTTGGAGCCCTTGCAGCCCGTCAGTTCCTTCTTCTTGGCGGCGTCGGCGCCGGCCGTTTCAAGGTGGCAGCCCACGCAGGTCTTGAACTTGGTGCCCTTGTCATGGATAGCGTGGTAGTAGCCCTTGGCGGACTTGTCTTTCTTGTCCATGTTGTCGTGGCAACCGGCGGTGGCGCACTTCTGGTAGTCTTCCTTGCCGTTGACCGGGTGGTGGCATTCGCCACACTTCACGGCCTTGTGGGTCGAGTGGTTGAAGACCACGGGCTGCTTGGTCTTGTCCATCTTCAGACCGTCGGCGGGGGCCTTCGGGGCGGCGGCAAGGGCGGGCATGGCGATGGCAACGGCCAGCGCGAGCACACCGGTGAGGAACATCTTTTTCATCGCAGAAATACCTCCTTCACAAGGCATGTTAAGGATTTCCCAAGCGCCATGGTAGTAGGTAGCGTTCACGGTGTCAAGACGGGCCGGGAAAATGCGGCGAACTCTGGTGGGTTAGGGGTAAACGTTGCCCCAATCCGAAGGCGTCGCGTGTGCCATGCGGCGCAAGGTGGCGCGGACGTCCATTAGAATGCGGGGCCCGACAGCCTGGCGCCCGGCAGTACGATGGCCCGGTTGCCCGGTTGCCCGGTTGCCCGGTTGCCCGGTTGCAAGGACGCGCCGTTGGCGGCTGCGTCGGATTCCGGCACGTTCCGGCGCGGCTTGCCGGACGGCCGCGCAGGCCGCCGCACAGGTGCCGCGCGTGATTATTCGCCGCCGCCCCGCTTGCGGGTGCCGTCCGGGGCGTACTTGTCCATGTAGCCGCGCGGGGTGACCATGCGCCCGCCCACCATGGTGGTGGCCCCGTTGCCGATGATGACGATGGACAGCATGTCCACGGTTGCCGGGTCAAAGGCCGCAAGCGGCGTGACCGACACCTGCTGATCGGGCCGGTAGGCCTGGCGCACCAGGCCGATGGGGGTGTCCGGCCCCCGGTGTCGGGCGGCGATGGCCAGGGCCTTTTCCAGGTGGTCGGCCCGGCGGCGCGAACGGGGGTTGTAGATGACCACCACGAAGTCCGCGCCAAGGGCCGCATCCAGGCGGCGTTCGATGACCGGCCACGGGGTCAGCAGGTCGCTCAGGCTCACCGAGGCAAAGTCGTGCATCAGCGGCGCGCCCAGCAGGGCGGCGGCCCCGCACAGGGCGGGCACGCCGGGCACCACCTCCACCGCGTGGGCCAAGTGGACCAGGCC
>NZ_VSMK01000414.1 GCF_011682075.1 Nitratidesulfovibrio liaohensis | reverse complement strand
GCAGCCAGGACGACCTCAAGGCCCTGCTGCCGCAAGGCATGTCAAAGAACAACCCGGTCTAAGCCAGTTCACTGATGTCTACTTGATGACCGCTCGCCTGAAAAGGTGGGGTTGTCTGGACGGTTACGATCATGGGTGGCTTGTTGAGAGTGGCGTAGTCCCTACCACTTGGCCTGGAGGGCGGAAGGGGATCGCCTGCACTGACTGGAGCGCGTTGAAGGGGCGCGAAGTGCTCTTACTCCCGTCTTATGCAGCGGATGGTTACCGCTTGGCATATGAAGCCAGTCGAGCCATTCAGAAAGCCGGGGCAGGACAGGTTCGGATTCTGTCACGAGCACCTCAATGGGAGTTTCGTGGTGAAACGGAGCGTCTTGCCCACGACTTGGCGGTTTGGAATGATCAGGGGCGAAGGCTTTCTGCCAGAGCCTTTTGCGAGGAGGCCGAGCGCCTCTTTGGGCTGAATCTTGATGGCCAAGTGGAGACTGCATTCCAAAGCAAGTCCTTGGAGACGCTGCTGGCGATGCCTGAAGAGCCACGGCCATACGTGATCAAGCCAGTTATGCTGAGCCCTGGCTTGATGATGCTGGTGGCGGGAACGGGGGTTGGGAAGACCTGGGTCGCGTTCGCAGTTGCGCTTGCCGTGTGGAAGGGGACTTCTGCGCTAGGCGGGAAGTGGACAGCTTCCCGCGCACGGAATGTGCTCTACCTTGATGGTGAGATGGGCGAGAGTGCGTGCAAGGAGCGCTTGAAGGCCTTGGGTCAAGCTCAGAGACGTACCGTAGACGAAGAAATCGGGGGAAAGCGGTTCGAACTGCTTTCTACCATGACAGAAGGCAATGCCTTGCCTGACCTTGGTACTGAGGAAGGCGGCGAGGCCCTGCTGGGTTGGATCGACAAGCGGTTCCCGGATGTCGAGTTCATCGTGTTCGATAACCTGTCGACCTTGGCCCCGACGGCATGCGGCAACAGCACTGAGTGCCAGGAGGAATTTCGTACGTTGCTCAAGAAGTTGAAGGCGCGGGGGATTTCCTGCCTGATTGTGCAGCATACCTCGAAATCGGGAGACCAGCGCGGCAGCAACGCCAAACTCGACATACTGGATGCCGTGGTGAAGCTTGATCGGCCCAGCAAAAAGGGCACCGCTGAGAAGACCACCAGGATCACCGTTTCGTACGAAAAATGTCGTAACGCTTTCGGTAGTGATATTGAGCCGTTCACGGTGGAGTTATCGCCTCCGGATGGGCTGCTGGCGACCTCGCCTTGCGAAGGTCAGACAAAAAAAAGTGCCCCGGATGTGGACGGCCTCCAGCCTGCCTGGCTTGAGAATGCCAAGCGCATGAGGGAAGATGGCATGAGCTATCGGCAACTTGCTCATGCTCTTGCCCAATCAGACGGCAGTGGCCCTACCCATGAAACCGTCAGAAAATGGCTGCAAAAAATCGGTGAATAGTTGCAGGGGGAGGCGCCGGGCCTCCCCCTGTCTCATTTCATGTTCGGCTCTCGCCTTCAGGCAGCGCCAACGGTTCGTCCTCGCAGTCGTCCGTTCTCGTGGTGCCTGTCTCCGACAATATGGCAGCAGCGAACACGCCAGCGACACCGGCCAGGCAGCCGCCAAGAAATACCCAGGCCCTGTTCATTCCTTTATCCCTGGACTCGTGGTCAGTCATCGATGCTCTCCTTGACGACGTTAAGTACCGCGATGGCTACGGCGATGATCGATCCCCAGTTTATGCCCATATTCCTCTCCTCGGGGTCCGGACCTTCGGGCAGTCCGCGAAGAGGACGCATTCCGCAGGCGGCAGAAGGCATTTCTTCCACGGCCAGAACCGGCACAGGTACATCCAACGCATACGACCTCCTTGTCGGGGTGTTGAAAGAGAAAGGGGAGGCGTGGTGCCTCCCCGTTGTTCGTTGCCGGTGTTTTTCGTAGTTGCATCATGTCGCGCGCCTTCCGACCAGCGCGCCCTGCAGCAGGCCGAACATCGCCGGGGCAAGTTCGGCCATGGTGTTGACCGTCCTGTGCCGTCCCGGCAGGTGCTGCAGGATGTTCACCGCGCCGATGCCGATGGCGTAGACCTCGAACCCCAGCCGTTCGGCGTGCCGGATGGCTTCCAGGGCGCATGTCGGCGTATCAGGATCGCCATCGGTCAGCAGCAGGATGAGCTTGCGGGCCTCACGCAGGGGCAGCATTTCCTGCATCACCCACCACAGGGACTCGGCCAGTGGGGTGGTCCCCACGGCTGCCACCTTCAGTCCCGGATGTACCCGCTGGCCGTGCCGCACCAGGCGCCCCACGGTTTTCTGCTCCGTCGACGCCGGGTCATGGCTGGCCGGAAAGGCGGTGATGGCCACGTTGATGCCGATGGTCTCAAGGGCCGAGGCCACGGCATGACAG
>NZ_VSMK01000413.1 GCF_011682075.1 Nitratidesulfovibrio liaohensis | reverse complement strand
ACCGTGCCACCGCGCCCACGGGGCCGCCCAGGGCAGCGCCCAGCAACGGTGCCACCCGGGCCACCGTGGTGCCAATGCCATTCCAGTCCATGCCATGCTCCTTCCGCGCAGGGGCCGCCGGGCGGCATGCCCGTCCCGCCATGCGCGAGAGGACGTGCATACACCTGTCTTGCGGGGGGATGCGGGCCGCAACGGGGTGGCGAAGGGGGCGCAGGGCCGTCCCGAGGGTGCGTGGCCATGTCGCAAGAAAGGGGGCGACGAGGGAGGGCGACGTGGTGAGGCCCCGGCGCGGGACAACACGCTGGTGGCGCGTGGGCGTGTAGCGTGGCGGCGGGCGGACAGGTAATGCTAAGGAGAGGGGGTGCGGGAGGCGGGGGCCGGGAGGTGTGCATGGGGCAAGGGCGGCGGGCGCGCAAACGAAGACGCCCCCGCTGGGCGGGGGCGTCGAAAGTGCAGTGCCAGTCGTGGAGGACTAGGCGGCGATGAGGCTGTCGGATGCGTCCTGGATGCTTACCGGCCCCTTTTCGTTGCGGGGCAGGCGCGGGGTCTTGTCGGACTTGCCCGTCTCCGTCCCGTCGGCCTTGCCGGATTTGGCCTTGCCGATGCGGACCTTGTCGGTCTGCTCGGGCTTGGCCGAGCGGGCCACCTGCTTGGCCTTCTTGGCGGCCTTCTTGTCGGCCACGATCTTGCCCTTGCCGTCACTGGCCATGTGGTCCTCGGTCAGGCCAAAGGGCGTCCAGTCGGCAAGGGCGATGTCCAGCGATTCGAAGGAGCGGCCCGAAGCGTAGATGACCGGCACGCTGCCTTCCGGAGTGGAGGCGAACAGCACGGTGCCGTTGGCGCCGGGCTCCGGCATGGCGGCGGTGCGGGCGCCGGGGATGTTGTTGGGACGCGAGGCATCCAGCGCCACGCTGGATGCATGGGCGCCATCAGAGGCCTTGGCTGCGGCCAGCAGTTCGGAGGCGGCCTCGGTCTGGTCGTTGCCGTTGGCGGCGGACTGGTTGCGCCCGCCGCGCAGCACGTACAGGAAGTCGCTGCCGGTTTCGCCCACCATGGCCACCATGGTGCTGCCACCACGCGTGGCCAGCAGGCTGACCGGCACGGTGCCGCCGTGGATGCCGATGTAGGCCGGGCGCGAGCCGCCGGGCATGTCGATCCAGCCGTCGTTGTCCGCCTGGGCCTGCGGCTCCGAAGAGTGCAGGGCCACGCGACGGGCATCGCCGGCTCCGTTCACCGCGGCCCGGCCATGGCCGGACAGCGCGTTGGGCATGTCGCCGCGTTCCGCCTCGGTGACGGTGGGCACGGCAAATACAGCCAGCGCCAGCAACAAGGCCAGCAGCCGGGAAGTGGTTACATTGCGGAATGATATGGAGAGGCAGGGTACACGCCGAACGTTGTCGCCGCGCATGGTGGTTTTTACCGTGAGTCCTTCGGATGGTGTTGTATGGCGTATGGCCACGTGTGCAGGCTTTATTGATTCGGACGGCCCCTGTCAAGGGTGCGGAATGCCACGCAGAAATATTTTTTTAACACTTACATTTCAATATGTTGCAAAGTGTGCGCGAGGACGTTTTGCCTCCGTGCGGCCCCCCGTGGCGCGATTTGAGGCCGGGACTTGCGTAATGGCCATAGAACGTAAGCGTTTTCAGCGTGTTGCCCGTGTGTGGGGACTCTAGAGAATCGGCCCCGTCGGCCCGATCGGGGTGGGTAGGGGCAGGGGGGAGGGCGTGGCCGGAAGCCCGTTGGCCGGGTACTTTCCGGTGGGGGGGCCCGGACCGTGTCCGGCACGCAGGTCAGCGCGGGGCGGATTCGTCCTGCTTGCGTGGCTTGCCGTCCTTTTTCCGTTTCTCGTCCCGGTCGCCCTTGGCCTTGCTTTTGGGCGCGGTGGCGTTGACCGCCGGGGGCGGGGCTTGTTGCACCTGGGGTTCCGGCTCCGGGGGAGGAGCGGGCAGGGGTGGTCCAGCCTCGCCCAGCGTGGACAGGAAAAAGCGCACCAGCCGGGCATTCAGGGTACGGTGGATGGACTGGCGAGTGTCCTCGTCCACCCCGCCGCACAGTTCCGGCAGATCGCGTTGCAGGGTGGGGGGGCAGGCGGCCATGAGCGCGTAATGGTCCGCACCGGCCAGCACGGAAAATTCCGGCGGGCGGGGCAGGGCGGCGCGCAGGGCGTCGGCGTGCAGGGGGGCGCGGTTCACCTCGTCGTCGTCGGCCTTCAGGATGGCCACGGGCACGGTGACGCTGGACAGGGACGCACGGGGAAAGAGCATACCGTACCCGGGGGCCACCAGCGCCACGGCGCGCACCCGGGCGTCGGCCATGGCGGTCTGGGGGGGCGGGGAAGCCGGTGAGCCCGATGCGCCCTGTGTGGCATGCGAGCCCGTCGGGGCCGTGGGCAGGTCCACGTC
>NZ_VSMK01000412.1 GCF_011682075.1 Nitratidesulfovibrio liaohensis | reverse complement strand
ACGGGCTTCAGCCCGCGCCGCAGCAGGTCGCGGGCCAGCGCGGCCCAGAACGGGGCGCCGGGGCGTTTTTCCGGCTCGCTGGCCCCCAGGAACAGTCCCACCCGTTGCGGGTCGCGTCCGTGATGTTGCGGGGCGGGCCAGTCGGTGCCCCGTATGCGGCGGTGGGGCACGCAGTCCAGCGCGTTCAGGTCGGCCCAGTGGAACAGGTTGTGCCGGTTGTTGTGCACCAGCGAGGTCCGGTACAACTGCCAGCGCCCGTGCACGTAGGTGGTCTGGCCAGTGCCTTTCCCGGTGTCCCCACCGGCTAGATATGGACCGAAATGCGCGTCGGCATGCAATTGCCCCGCCAGCGCGGCGGCCTCTGGCCGGTGGCTGAGGTTGATCACCTGATGGTAGCGGTTCTGGCGCAGCCGGTTCGCCGCATCGTACGGAAAGAACACCGCCTCCGGCCCGATGGGCATGAGCCCCTTGAAGAACTTTTCCTCTCCCACCACCCACAACGGGCGGCGCGGGTGTTCCGCCCGCAGCCACGCCAGCAGCGGAAAGGTCAGCACCAGGTCGCCCATGCGCTGCATCTGCAACACCAGAATGGGCGCATCGGGCGCCTTGTCCCCAGGTGTGTTGCTGGTGTCGGGCGCGGTGGGGGGGGGCGGGGACGTGGGGGCGGTGGTCATGACCGTGGTGTGTGCCTTGGTATGGACATCGATTCGAGCGTTGGCGGGGCCTGGTGCGGCTATCTGGCGCGGGCCGGGCCGAAGATGCGGCGCATGTGGTCCAGCAGCGAGCGCAGTCGGTGCTCGTAGGTGTGTTCGGCCAGAATGCGCCTGCGCGCGGCGGCCACCACGCGGGCACGTTCTTCCGGGTGGTCCAGGTAGCGGCGCAGCAGGGCGTCGGCCTCTTCCGGCTCCGCGTAGCAGACCACTTCGCTTCCCGGTTCGAACAGGTTCTCGATCTGGTCGCGCCAGTCGGTGAGCACGAACGACCCGGTGGCGGGCACGTCGAACACCCGCTGGTTCACCGCGCCCTTCATCTGCTTGCTGGTGCAGTTGAAGTTGATCTCCGACAGGGGGTAGAACGCGGGCAGTTCCTTGTAATAGTTGATTTCCGGGTGCAACCGCCATCCCGCGGGCGCGGTGCGGAACACCTTGCGCCAGCCCTTGTCGCCCACGATCAGCGGAGCGAAGGGCAGGGTGCGCGCCACGCAGGCGGCGCGGTACTGGCGGGTGGCCTCCCAGGTGAGCATGGTCTCGTAGGACAGCCGACGTTCGGCGTCGCCCATGCCGTCGCGCCCGCTTACCGGATCCAGCCCCCCCAGCCCTTCATACACGGCGGCAAGGTGCGGCTGGTGCGCCCGCAGGTAGGCCCCCACGGACCGCTCGCCGTGCGCGCCGAAGCTCGCCGCAACCTCGCGGTACGAGCGCAGCAGCGCGGCGGGCAGCTTGCCCGCCTTCATGCGGTGGGCCACCTTGTAGACCATGGAATTGCCCACGAACGACACCCGCGCCCGCCACGGATGGTTGGCGGGCTGCGGCGACGCGGGCGGGGCGAAGCGCACCGGGTCGGTGCCCAGGGGCAGGTAGGCCACATGCTCGAAACCCAGCTCGCGCAGCGAAGGCAGGTTGTCCGCATCCCAGGTGAAGATGGCCGTCCACGGGCTGACGATGCGCCGGTACAGGTAGAGGATCAGGTGCGGGTTGTCCACGAACCACGAAGCCAGGGGCAGGCGCAGCTTTTCCAGCAGGTCGGTCAGCACGCCTTCGCGGTCCACGCCGAGGTGGTTGATGGTGAAGGCAAAGTCGGGCCGGAATTCCACCACGGCGCGCAGCAGCTTTTCCACGAATTCGCCCCGCCCCACCTCGTCGTCGTCCAGGGTAAGCAGGTGGTACGGCACGCCAAGGCGCTGGCAGGCGGTGACGATTTCGCCCATCAGGAAATACTGGCTGGTGATCAGCAGCATGCGCGGCAGGGCGGCAGGGTCCGCGAATTTGGGATAGGCGGCGCGTTCCCAGAAGTTGAAGCGGGCGCTGGCGGACAGCACGTCGCGCAGGCGGGCGTAATGGGCGCGGTCTAGCCGCAGGTAGAAGGGGTGCGGCAGGGGCAGCAGTTGCAGCCCGCCGTGCTCGTACTGCCAGCGGGTAAGGGTGCGCAGGGCCGCGTCCGCGTCGTCGTCGGTCACCCACAGGATGCGCCCGGCGGCAGTGTCTCCGGCGTGGCGTTCAGGCAGGCGGCTGGCGGCAAGGATTTCCGTGGACCGGTCCACCACGGCCACGGGGCCGGGGTGCAGTTCCAGCAGGCGGTCCAGGGCCGCGCCGGTGCCTGCGCCCAGAAGGACGGGCAGGACTGGCGGAATGGGGGGAACTGGCGGGGGGGCTGCACCGGGGCCGCCGGGCGTGCCGTGAGGGACAGGCGGGG
>NZ_VSMK01000411.1 GCF_011682075.1 Nitratidesulfovibrio liaohensis | reverse complement strand
ACGCCAGCCCCCATTGCGCCAGCCACCACTGCCCCCGGCGAGCCCGCCGGGGCTGCGTCCGCCCGTCGCGGCGCCAACACGGACAAACCGGCCAAGCCGGTAAAGTCCGCCAAGGTCACCGCACGGACAAAGCGCACTCCGGCCCCGCGCGTCGGGCAGGATGGGGCGTCCAGGGCCTCACACCCGCTCATCGACGGGTATCTGGAATACCTGCTCATCGAACGCGGCCTTGCGGAAAACACCCTGGCCGCCTACGCGGCGGACCTGGCCGACTTTGCAGGCTTTCTGGCGCAGGGAGGCATCGATCTTGAAGGGGCCACGGAACAGACCCTGTTCCTGTACATCGTGGATCTGCGGCGTCGCGGCCTGACCAGCCGCACCCTGTCACGCCATCTTTCGGCCCTGCGCGGGCTGTTCGCCCACGGCGTGGCCGAAGGCCAGCTTGCGGCGGACCCGCTGCGCTACCTGGAAAACCCCAAGCTGCCGCGCACCCTGCCCGACGTGCTGACCCGCGACGAAATGGCCGCCGTGCTGGCCCGGCCCGACCTTTCCGACCGCCTGGGCTTTCGCGACCGCACCATGCTGGAATTGCTGTACGCATCAGGCCTGCGCGTCTCCGAACTGTGCGGCTTGCGCCCGCTGGACTTCGATCCCATGACCGGCCTTGTGCGGGTGTTCGGCAAGGGGTCCAAGGAGCGCATCGTACCGGTGCACGACACGGCGGCCAAACTGCTGGCGGCCTACATCCGCGACTGGCGGCCCGCCTTCCGCCCGGTGGAGGACGCCCTGTTCCTGAACCGGTCCGGCAAGGGGCTTACCCGCCAGGCGGTATGGAAGGTGGTCAAGCGCCATGTGGCCGAGGCAGGCATCCGCAAGGACATTTCGCCGCACACCTTTCGCCACTCCTTCGCCACCCACCTGCTGGACGGCGGGGCCGACCTGCGCACGGTGCAGATGCTGCTGGGCCACGCCGACATAGCCGCCACGGAAATCTACACCCATGTTCAGGCCGACCGGCTGCGCCAGGTGCACCGCGCCCATCATCCCCGTTCGCGCTCCTGACCCGACGCCGCGCCCCATCTCAAGGACCACACGGACACCCACGCATGCAGCAGACCCCAAAGATCGCCGCGCCGGTGCTGATCACCGCCCACGCCAACGCAGACTTCGACGCGCTGGCCGCCATGGTCGCGGCGGGCAAGCTGTACCCTGGCGCCGTGCTGGTGTTTCCCGGAAGCCAGGAACGCACCCTGCGCAATTTCTTCATCGAAAGCGCCACCTACATGTTCAACTTCCGGCAGGCGCGCGACATCGATCCGGACAGCGTGGAAACGCTGGTCATCGTGGACACCCGCCAGCATTCGCGGGTGCCCCACGTGCACAACGTGCTGGCCCGCGACGACGTCACCGTGCACCTCTGGGACCACCATCCGGACACCGGCGAAGACCTTCCCGCCGCGTTCAGCCGCGTGCTGCCGTGGGGTTCCACCACGGCCATCATCGTGGCCGAAATCCGCGAAAGAGGGCTGACCCTTTCCGGCGACGAGGCCACCATGCTCGGCCTCGGCATCTTCGAGGATACCGGCTCTTTCACCTTTGCCTCCACCACCGAGCACGACTTTTCCGCCGCAGGCTGGCTGAAGACGCAAGGCATGGACCTGAACGCCATCGCGGAACTCATCGCCCGCGACCTGACCAGCGAGCAGGTGGGCATCCTCAACGCCCTGCTGGAATCGGCCACCACCCACGACATCAACGGCACCCTGGTGACCATCGCCGAGGCGTCCATGGAAACCTACATGGGCGACTTCGCGCTGCTGGCGCACAAGATGATGGACATGGAGAACATCAAGGTGCTGTTCGCCCTGTGCCGCATGGGCGACAGGGTGCAGGTGGTTGCCCGCAGCCGCCTGGCCGAAGTGGACGTGGCCCAGGTGTGCACCTCTCTCGGGGGCGGGGGGCACCCGTACGCGGCCTCGGCATCGGTCAAGGACAAGACCCTGCAACAGGTGCGCGACGAACTGTTCGCCCTGCTCTTTTCCGCCATCAACCCGCAGATGCGGGTGCGCGACCTGATGTCCTCGCCCGTGGTGGGCGTGGACGACGACCGCTCCATCGCCGACGCCGAGGAAACCATGACCCGCTACGGCCTGAAGGCCGTGCCCGTGTTCGCCACGGGCACCCGGCGGTGCGTGGGTTACCTGGAGCAGCAGACCGCCGCCCGGGCCATCTCGCACGGGCTGGGGCACATGGGCGTGACGGAGTACATGCACCGCCGGGTGCAGATCGTGACCCCCAACGAGGACCTGTACAAGGTCATGGAAATCATCGTGGGCCAGCGCCAGCGCCTGGTGCCCGTGGTGGACCGGGTGCCCGCGCCGCACCTGGCGGGCAGCTACGGCGTGGACCGCACGCCCCCGCCCCCCCCATCCG
>NZ_VSMK01000410.1 GCF_011682075.1 Nitratidesulfovibrio liaohensis | reverse complement strand
GCGCAAGGATCGGCCCCGCCGGGCAACTCGCCCGGCGCCACGCTGGTCAGCACGGTGACGCCCAGCAGGATCGGGGCAATCCCGTGCCCGCGCACCGCCGCGCCCTCGGCCAGGCCCTCCACCGCCGCGCGGCACATGCGTTCGCCGCCGGAAAGGTGGATGTTGCACATGTCCGCCCCGGTGGCCACGGCTGAACGCACCGCCCCGCGCACCGTGTTGGGAATGTCGTGAAACTTCAGGTCCAGAAACACGGGAAAGCCCATGTCCTTCAGGCGGGCCACCACCTCGGGTCCGCTGGCGGTGAACAGTTCCAGCCCCACCTTCATCCACAGGCGCCCCCCGGCGTCTTCCGCCGTGCCCGGCGCACCCGCCGTATCGGTCGCGCCGCGCAGCCCGCGGGCCGTGGCCAGGGCCGCGTCCATGGTCGGACAATCCAGTGCGATAACCAGTTCGGCCATGCGACTCACCGTCCTTCCCGCCACCCCTCCATGAGCCCCCCCACAAGGTCGGGGCTGCACGAGGGCGACAGCGTGGCGGCGATGTACGCGGCCCGCAGTTCGTCGTAGGCGGTTTCCAGGTCTTCGTTGACGATCCAGGCGTTGAACCAGTGGGCTTGGTCCAGTTCCTTGGCGGCATTGGCCAGGCGGCGCTGGATGGTGGGCTCGTCGTCGGTGCCGCGCGCACGCAGGCGGCGCTCCAGTTCCGCCCGCGAGGGCGGCAGGATGAACACGTAGCACCCCTGGCGCAGGCTGCCGCGCAACTGGCTTGCACCCTGCACGTCGATGTCGAAGATCACGTCGCGCCCGTCGCGCAGCATGTCCAGGGTGGCTTGCAGGGGCGTGCCGTAGAAGTTGCCGTGCACCTCGGCCCATTCGGCAAAGAAGCCTTCGTCGCGCAGGCGGGTGAATTCGCCCACCGTGACGAAATGGTAGTCGCGGCCATGCACCTCGCCCGTGCGAGGCTGGCGGGTGGTGTAGGAAATGGAGTAGGCAAAGCGGGAAAATTCCGCGAGCAGGCGTTTGGTCAGGGTGGTCTTGCCGGTGCCCGAGGGGGCGCACAGCACAAGCACGATGCCGGAGCGTTGGCGGGCCATCAGTCGGCGTCCTCCTGCGTGTAGCGTTGGCCCACGGTTTCGGCCTGGATGGCCGAAAGGATGACGTGGTTCGAGTCTGTGATGATGATGGAGCGGGTCTTGCGCCCCTGCGTGGCGTCCACCAGCCGCCCCTCCTGCCGCGCGTCTTCGCGCAGGCGACGCATGGGCGACGACGAGGGGTTGACGATGGCCACCACGCGCGAGGCCACGACGAAGTTGCCGAAGCCTACGTTGATGAGCTTTTGCGATGACGGTTTCTGCTGCATGGCGTTCCGGCGTGCCCCATTGCCTCATGCCCGCGCTGCGCCCCGGCGGCGCGGACGCCGTGTGAGGGCAGGTGCGGGCGGACACGGGCTTGCTATTCTATGTTCTGCACCTGCTCGCGGTACTTTTCCAGTTCGCTCTTGAAGTCCACCACCAGGCGCGAAATCTGCGCGTCCTGGATCTTGTTGCCGCAGGTATTGATCTCGCGGAAGCACTCCTGAAGCGTGAAGTCCAGCCGCTTGCCCGCGTCGCCGCCCTGGTCCATGAGTTCGCGCAGCCGGTCCAGGTGGGCGCGCAGGCGGGTCAGTTCCTCGCTCACATCCAGTTTGTCGGCCAGCAGGGTGATTTCCTGCAAAAAGCGCCCTTCGTCCAGTTCGCTCCCGGCTCGTTCCAGCAGCTCGGACAGGCGGTCGCGCACGCTCTGGAAGCGTTCTTCCTTGATGTCCGGGGCGCGTTCCTCGATGCGGGCCACCCATTCGTCCATGCGGATGATGCGCGAGGTCATGTCCATGGCCAGGGCCTTGGCCTCGCGGGCGCGCGATTCGTTCCAGTCTTCCAGCGCGGCAGCAAGGCCCGCTTCCAGCCCGGCCAGCAGGTCCTCGTCCGGCTCCGCGCCCGCGTCCTCCCACAGGAAGGACAGGCCGAGCATGCGGTTGTAGTCCGGGCTGTAGGCATCGCCGCGCGCGGCGGCGAAGGCGGCCAGGGTATCCAGCATGGCCGAGGCCTGGGTTTCGTTGAAGCCCACCACGCCCAGGTCGCCCCGGCGCAGTTGCAGCCCCAGGGTGATGTCCACCCGGCCACGCGTGGCGAACTTGCGCACCACTTTTTCGAAGCGCGGTTCAAGGTTGCGCACGAAAACGGGAAGCCGCCACTTCATGTCGAGGTGACGGCCATTCACGCTGCGCACTTCCCAGGTCTGCGTCCAGTCGGCGTCTTCAAGGAAGCTGCGTCCGAAACCGGTCATGCTTCTGAGCATAGAAATCTCCTGCGGTTGCGCCCCGCGCGGCGGGCCGTGGCGCCGGAAAGACGGCCAGACGGCGGAGGACGGCGGGGCGGACGGGAAGACCGGGGCGCGGCGTGC
>NZ_VSMK01000409.1 GCF_011682075.1 Nitratidesulfovibrio liaohensis | reverse complement strand
CACCCCGCCGCACGAGGCCCCCTGGAAGCCCTGGCCGCAGGCCTGCCCCTTGCCCCCCGCGACACGGCATGGCGCTGCAACGTGGTGGCATTGGACGCCCATGGCCGCATGGCCGACCCCGCCGCCACCCTGCGCCCCGCCACGGAACAAACCATTGCCCGCATCGTGTCCGACACCTTCCCGACTCCGGCCTACGCCACGGCGCACGGCGGCGGATTCCGCTTCACGGTGGTGGAACGGAATGACGCCAGCCACGCCGCCGCCTCGCCTTCTCCTGCCATCTCTTCGTCCGACACGCCCACGCCTTTCATGCACGCCCCCTGCACGCCTGCAGGACCGCAGGATGTCATCGGCCACCCCCCCGCCGACGCCCTGCGCGACCTCGCCAGCCACCATCCGGCCCTGCACGCGCGCATCACGGCGGCCAACGCGCACCTTGCCCGACTCACGGGACCGGACGCACCGCACGGACTGGCCCTGTGGCCCTGGGGCTGCGGTCACCGCCCCGACCTGCCGCCATTTTCCGCCCGGCTCACCGCTGCCGCCTCTGCGACGCCCCCCCATACACGACTGACCGCCGCCATGGTGGCTGCGGTGCCGCTGGCACGCGGACTGGCCCTGGCCGCAGGCCTTGCCGTGCCCGCAATCCCCGGCGCCACCGGCGGCGCGGATACAGACCTTGCCGCCAAGGCCGCCGCCGCCCTCGCCCTGCTGGCGAACCACGCCGTGGTCTTCATCCATGTGGAAGGTCCGGACATGTGCGCACACGCCCGCGACGCCCGCGCCAAATCCACCCTGCTGGCCCGCATCGATGCGGAAATCATCGCCCCGCTGCGCACGGCCCGGCCCGACGCCCTGCTCTGCGTCACCTGCGACCACGTCACCCACTGCGGCGATGGCCGCCACCACCCGCACGCCGTGCCCTTCCTGCTGCACGGACCGACCGCACTGACGCACCCCGCCGCCCGCTTCGACGAGGCAGCCTGCGCGGCCACGGGCCTGCGCATCCCCTCCGGCCCGGCCCTGCTGGAGTTGATCCTGCGGGGCACCGCCAACCCGCCTGACGGTGGAGCCGACCTGACCGCACGGCAAGGCTGACCGCACGGCAAGGCTGACAGGACGGCAAGGTCTGACGGGGCAGACAGGGCAAAACAGACCGTCACCCTGCCACCCGCTGCGCACTCCCTCTGCGCTGCCCTTCCCCGCAGTACACGCAAAAGGGGCGCCCCATGGGGACGCCCCTTCTCGCATGCATGCATTCTCAGTCCGTTGCGCACCTGCCCGCTTCGCGGTAGGGCCACACCAAAGGAGGCCCGCATGCGCCCTACGCTGTCACTTTTCCGTTCCGGCCCGTGCCCGCTCGCGGTCCGCGCCGCAGCGGCGGTCCTGCTGACCCTGCTGCTGGCGCTGCCCCCGACGCTGGCCCTGACGGTGACCGTCTTTTCCGCACTCCCCACACAGGCCGCGCAGAATGCCGTCTACCACGGCAATGTGCAGTCGCACATTTTCCACCAGCAGGGCTGCACCTACTACGCCTGCAAGGCCTGCACGGCGGTGTTCACCACGCGCAAGGCAGCCCTGGACGCGGGCTTTCGCCCCTGCAAGGTGTGCAAGCCATAGGGACTGCGACCGGATCGCGCTGGCCTAGGCCATGATGCGCTTGCGATACGCGTACAGATGGTAGGCGTTGAAGGCCAGAAACAGCCCCCCCGCCACGATATGCGCCCGCTCGCGCCCGGCCAGCCCGAACAGCACCAGCGCCGCCAGCGACCCGGCCATGCCCCGCTTGGAGATGCGCATGGCCTCGGCCCTGGTCAGGCGGCGGCAGCAACACGACGTCTTCGGGACCGCCGGTTCCTGCGCCGCAAAGGCTTCCAGCATCTTCGCCGCTTCCAGCAGTTGGTCCTGCGTCACGGCGTCCGGGTCGTATTCCACCAGCAGGCCGCCGGTGCGCGGATTGGCCGTGGCGGAAAGCACCCCCGGCGTCTCGCGCAGGGTGCCTTCGATGGTGGCTGCCGCCTCCGGGTTGCGCAGCGCATCGCACCGGATGCGTACCCTGCCGTCGATGAAACTGCTGATCATGGTCCACCCCTCCTTGCCGCGCCGGGCGCGGCCCTGCTGCGGATGCGTCCGTTATGCCGTGCCGGAACCGCCGGTCTTGCGGGCAACCTTGGCGCTGGCCTTGGCCCTGCCCTTGTCGGTCCCGGACTTGGTGGTCCCGGATTCGGCGGTCTTTGCCGACTGAGCGGGTTTCGCCGCTCCAGCGGCCTTGCCCTGCTTGCCAGCCTTGGTCGGGGCTTTTGTCGGGGCCTTGCCCGGCGTGGCGGTGTCCGATTCCCCGGGCGCCCGAGCCTTGCCTGCCACCGTACCCACCGCCTTGGCAGCGCCCTGCACGGTGGCCTTCAGCGCGGCCTTGGACTTCTGCACCTGCTTCACGTCCATGC
>NZ_VSMK01000419.1 GCF_011682075.1 Nitratidesulfovibrio liaohensis | reverse complement strand
GGCGGCACGCCGCATGATTCCGGGCGGGACCCCCTGCCCGATCTGCCCCCGCCCGCCGCGCCCCTTTCCGCCGTGGCTTCCGGCCACACCATCCATGCCTCGCCCCAGATTTCCCCGGACCCCGCTCCGTACGACGACGCGCCCTCCCGCGCCCGCCACGCCGTGCCCTTTCCGCATGCCTCGTCCCCCCTGCCCGATGGCGATACCGCGCAGAGCTTCCGCGTGCTGGCCGATCACCTGGCCGACTGGGAAAGCTGGGAGGACGCCAGCGGCAAGGTGGTGTTCGTCACCCCCGCCTGCCAGCGCATCACCGGCTATTCCCTGGAATCGTTCCGCGCCAACGCCCGGTTCATCGAGGGCATCATGCACCCCGAGGACCTGCCCCTGTGGCGCAAGCACCGCGACATGGTGGCCTCCGGTGCGGAAATGGTCGAGGTGGAGGTGCGCGTGCGCACCCAGGACGGCCGCGAACGCTGGCTGGCCTGCACCAGCCGCCGCCTGCACGACGCCGAGGGCACGTCCCTGGGCGTGCGCTTCAGCGGGCGCGACGTCACCGACCGCAAGATCATGCTCACCCAGATGAAGCACCAGGCCTGGCACGACCCGCTCACCGGGCTGCCCAACCGGGCCCTGTGCCTGGACCGCATCGACCGTTCGCTGCACCGCGCCCGGCGCGGGGCGGACAACGTGTGCGCAGTGGCCTTTCTGGACCTGGACCGCTTCAAGGTGGTCAACGATTCCATGGGCAACCCCGCGGGCGATCAGGTGCTGCGCGAAGTGGCCCGGCGCCTGGCCGAGAACACCCGCACCATCGACACCGTGTCGCGCCTGGGCAGCGATGAATTCATCCTGCTGCTGGACGAGGTGCGTTCGGAGGAAGAGGCCCTGATCACGGTGCGGCGCATCTGCGCCTCGCTCGAGCCGCCGCTGGAGGTGGCGGGCCGCCAGATCCGCATTTCCGCCAGCGTGGGCGTGGTGATTAACCGGGGCGGCGGCAATGCCGACGAGATGCTGCGCAACGCCAACATCGCAATGCACCACGTGAAGGAACACGGCGGCGACGGCATGGCGGTGTTCCAGCCTTCCATGCTCGAGCAGGCCATGAACCTGATGCAGCTGGAAATCGACCTGCACCGGGCGCTGGACAACAACGAATTCTTCCTGGTCTACCAGCCCATCATGTCACTGCATGACCGCAAGCTGACCGGGTTCGAGGCGCTGGTGCGCTGGAACCACCCGGATCGGGGCATCGTGGGGCCGTCGGAATTCATTCCCGTCTCCGAATCCACCGGGCAGATCCACCAGGTGGGGCGCTGGGTGCTGGCAGAGGCGTGCCGCGCCCTGGCCGCCTGGCGCAAACTGCAACCGTCCATGCGCGGCGTGGTCATGCACGTGAACCTTTCGGCGCGGCAGCTTTCGCAGCCGGGCCTTGTGGAACAGGTGGCCGCCGTATTGCGTGAAACGGGCCTGCCCGCCAGATGCCTGAAGCTGGAAGTGACGGAAACCATGCTGATGGAAAACCCGGACTACGCCAACCTGGTGCTGCGCAGGCTGAAGGAAATCGGCGTGCGGCTGTGCATCGACGACTTCGGCACCGGGTATTCCTCGCTCAGCTACCTGCAGCAGTTCCCCATCGACACCCTGAAGGTGGACCAGAGCTTCGTGGCGCGCATGTGCCGCGAGCCGGGGCACTTCAAGATCGTGCAGGCCGTTGTGGCGCTGGCGCACAGCCTTGGCCTGGACGTGGTGGCCGAGGGCGTGGAGGAAGAGGAACAGCGCATCATGCTGTCCGAACTTTCCTGCGAGGGCGGCCAGGGATACCTGTTCTCGCGCCCGGTGCCGGGCGAGGACGTGCCTGGCCTGTTCGGGCCAAAGGGGCACTAGGGCGGGGCTGCCCCGCCTCCACCCCGCGCCATTCCGGTGGCGGATGGCCCCGCCAGTACCGTTCACGGGGCTTTTTCCCCATGTGCTTTCGGGACTAACCCCCTTTCGCTGCGGTTCTTCCGAGGTGTATGCTGGTAGGACGCGGGAAGGATTTGCGCCCCGCGCCACGCATCCAAGGAGCCGTCATGCGTCATGTGGAGTGGTCGAACCGGTTCAGTGTGGGCGTATCGGAGCTGGATGCCCAGCATGCCCGCATCATCGAACTGCTGAACGACATGGCCGAGGCCGCCGCCTGCCCGGAGGACGGCAGCCGCCTGCGCGCCGTGCTGTCCGGTCTGAAGGCCCATGCCGCCGCGCATTTTTCGGCCGAAGAAGCCGTGGTGCGTCAGGTGGCGCCGGAACTGCTGGCCTTTCATCAGGGCGAGCACCTGAAGTTTCTTTCGCGGGTGCGCGAATTCACCCTGGCCCTCGACGCGGACGATCACCCTCCCATGCTGCCTCTGGAGATGTTCCACTTCCTGAAGTCGTGGTTCGAAGACCACATCCTGGGCGTGGACATGCAGTACGCGGCGCGGCTGCGCCACGGCTTCGACGGGGACGGCGGGTCCGCCACGGGGACGGATTCCGGCCCGCCGGTATAGCCTGCCCCCGTCAGGCGCCCTTCGCGCCGTACCGCCGCCTTTTCATCCACTTCCCACACACTCCGCCACGTCCGCACGCAGGGAGGCCCCGTGCTGCTCAAACTGTATTCCTGGAACGTCAACGGCATCCGCGCCCTGAGCGGCAAGCCGGAATGGAACTGGTTCGCCGGGTGCGACGGCCACATCGTGGGCCTGCAGGAAACCAAGGCCGAGCCGGAGCAGGTACCCGACGCCCACCGCGACCCGGAGGGCTGGAAGGCGTGGTGGCTGGCCTCGCGGGTGAAGAAGGGCTACTCCGGGGTGGCCGTGTTCAGCCGGGTGGAGCCGCTGGCCGTGCACCTGGACATGCCCGACCCCGCCTGGCAGGGCGAAGGCAGGTGCATCCATCTGGAATTTCCGGCTTTCCACTACTTCAACATCTACTTTCCCAACGGCGGGCAGGGCGAGGAACGCCTGAACTACAAGCTGGGCTTCTACGACGCCTTCCTGAACCACGCGGAAGACCTGCGCCGCCACAAGCCCATCGTGGTCTGCGGCGACTTCAACACCGCGCACCGGCCCATCGATCTGGCCCGGCCCAAGGACAACGAGGACGTCTCCGGCTTTCTGCCCGTCGAACGGGCATGGATGGATCGTTTCACGGCGGCGGGCTACGTGGACACCTTCCGGCTGGTGCAGGGCGACACTCCCCACGCCTATTCGTGGTGGTCGTACAAGACCCGCGCCCGCGAGCGGAATGTGGGCTGGCGCATCGACTACTTCTTCGTGTCCGAGGAACTGCGCGGAGCGGTGCGCGACGCGTGGATAGACATGCACGTCATGGGGTCGGACCACTGCCCGGTGGGGCTGGCGCTGGACGTGGACATGTAGCGTGCGGGAGCTGCGCCGGGATTGGTGACGGGGCTGGCGGCGGGACTGGCAGGGGCCGGACGGCCAGCGCACGGGGCGTCCGGCTGGCGCATGGCTCCGGCCTGCGGGCGCGAAGGCGCAGCAAGGCGATGCACGCGGGGCGCACCGGTACGGCGCGACCCATGCGACCAGCTCAATGGACGCAACGGGCGCAACGGGCGCATGGGTGCGGAGCACACGAAAAATCAAAGGGCATGCCCGCCATGATGGTGGCAGGCATGCCCCTTTCGCGTGCGCTACTTGCAGGCGGCGGGAACGGCAACCCCGCCGAGCCCGGCGAGGATGTGGTTCAGCGCTTCGCACAGGTCGGGCGACAGGTGCGTGTCGCTGCCCAGCAGTTGCACCACCTCGGTCACCGAGGCGTCCACCGGTACGGGCAAGCCCGATTCACGGGCCAGCCGGATGAGTTCTTCACGGATTTCGCGCATTGAGGCCCCCCTCAAAACGATATTGCCGACGGATGCGGACCGGAGACACGCCCGGCGGGCCGGGGCAGGACCGTGGTGGTCTGCTCATGCCGTTGCGTTGGGTCATGTCACAACGCCCGGCCATGCCCTGGCTGCACCGTGGTGGTCCGCTGGTGTCGGGAAATTTCCCCCCTATCCGTACCCGCCGCGAAATGCAAGCGTGAGTCCCCCGCCCCGCCCCGCCCGCCCCGCCCGGTCCGTCCGGTCCGTCCGGTCCGTCCGATTCCGTCCGCTCGCCCTTGTTCCGGTCACCACCCGGCCCGGAGGGCGGCTTTCCCGCCGATATCCGCGCAGGGTTTCCTGTCCGGCAGGAGGCCCGGCCCCCGTCCGGCGTGCGCATGCGGTTGCATTTACACCAACATGGAGCCCCGCATTATTTGACATGTGCCGGAGTGTCAGCCATATTCCTGCGTCACAGGAAAAGGTATGGAATTTGGGTGGTTGGGTGTTCAATCCGCCGCATTGCGGCGGGTGCCCCCCAGCCTGGCCGTGCGTGCTTCGCCGCCTGTCCGCGCGCCCGGCATCATCCCGGTTTCCTTGCCCCGCCGCCGTCATTCCCATGTCCGGTTCTGCCCGGCTCTGCCCAGCTCTGCCTGGCTCTGACCGTCTCAGGTTCGCAAGGAGGCTCAATGGAAACGGACTGCATTGCCCCGGCCCGGCCACGATCCCGTGCCGACGGCTGGCTCGACTGGGTGCAGATGGCCACGGGGGCGGCGCTGGCGCTGTTCGCCTGCATGCACATGATCCTTCTTTCCACCGTGCTGTTCGGCGCGGGCGCCCTGAACGGGATGTCCGCCGTCATGGACGCCCTGCACCTGGAAACCGTGGGCGGCGTGCTCATCGCCATCGTGTTCTGCGTTCACGCCACGGTGGCCGCCCGCAAGATTCCCTTCAAGGCCGCGCAGGCCGTCACCGCCTGGCGTCACGCCCGCCTGCTGCACCACCCGGAAACCTGGGCCTGGGTTGCGCAGGTGGCCACCGCGTTCATCCTTGCGGTGTTCATCACCATCCACATCTGGACGGGCCTTACCGATCTGCCGGTGCAGGCACTGAAAAGCGCCGTGCGCGTGCAGCATGGCGGCTGGTTCTGGGTGTTTCTGCTGGTGCTGCCCGCGCTGGCGCTGCATCTGGTCATCGGGGCGTGGCGCGCCGGGGTGAAGTGGGGCCTGATTACCCGCGAAAACCGTGCGGACATCACCCGCAAGGGCCTGTACCTGCTGGGCGGGTTCCTGTGCCTGTCGCTGCTCACCCTGCTGCGCTTCCGGCTGCTGCCGCTGGAATAGGAGACCCACGCCAATGCAGATCATCCACACCGATCTTCTGACCATCGGCGCGGGCCTTGCGGGAGAGCGCTGCGCCATCGAAGTGGCGGGCGCGGGCTTTTCCGTGGTCTGTCTATCCTTGGTGCCCGCGCGGCGCTCGCATTCCGTGGCCGCACAGGGCGGCATGCAGGCGGCCCTCGGCAACGCCATCATGGGCGACGGCGACAGCCCCGACGTGCACTTCCTGGACACCGTGAAAGGTTCCGACTGGGGCGCGGACCAGGAAGTGGCCCGCATGTTCGTGGAGGCGGCCCCCATCGAAATGCGCCGCCTGGCCCACTGGGGGGTGCCGTGGAACCGCGTCGTCGCGGGCACGCACACCTACTGGAAGGGCGGCAAGCCCTTCGACGCCACTGAAAAGGCCGAAAACCATGGGCTGATCCACTCGCGCGCCTTCGGCGGCACGGCCAAGTGGCGCACCTGCTACGCATCGGACGGGGCAGGCCACGCGGTGCTGTACACCATGGACAACCGCGCCGCGCAGCTTGGCGTGACCGTGCACGACCGGTCGGAAGCCGTCTCGCTGATCCACGACGGCGAAACCTGCCACGGGGCCATCGTGCGCTGCCTGCGCACCGGCGAACTGCGCGCCTACCTCGCGCGGGCCACGCTGGTGGCATCCGGCGGGTACGGGCGCATCTACCGCGCCTCCACCAACGCCATCATCTGCGAAGGCACGGGCCTGTCGCTGGCGCTGGATACCGGCGTGGCGAAGCTCGGCAACATGGAGGCCGTGCAGTTTCACCCCACCGGCACCGTGCCCACCGACATCCTGGTCACCGAAGGGTGCCGGGGTGACGGCGGCACCCTGCTGGACCGCGACGAATACCGCTTCATGCCCGACTACGAGCCGGACAAGGCGGAACTGGCCTCGCGCGACGTGGTTTCGCGCCGCATGATCGAGCACATGCGCACCGGCAAGGGCGTGCAAAGCCCCTACGGCGAGCACCTGTGGCTGGACATTCGCCACCTTGGCGAGCACCACATCCGCACCAAGCTGCGCGAGGTGGATGAAATCTGTCAGAACTTCCTGGGCATTGATCCGCTGCACCAGCTCATCCCCGTGCGGCCCACCCAGCACTACTCCATGGGCGGCGTGCGCACCGACAAGACCGGCGCGGCCTATGGCCTGAAGGGCCTGTTCAGCGCGGGCGAATCCGCCTGCTGGGACCTGCACGGCTTCAACCGGCTGGGCGGCAACTCGCTGGCGGAAACCGTGGTGGCGGGCGGCATCGTGGGCCGCAACATCGCGGAATTCCTGCAGGGGTACGACACCGCCTTTTCCACGGCGCACGTGCGCGAGGCGGCGGCGCGGGACGAGGCGCGCATCAGGCGCATTGTCTCTGGCGCGGACGGCAAGGAAAGCGTCTACGCCGTGCGCGAGGCCATGTACGACATCCTGGAACGGGCGGCCTACGTGTTCCGCAACGGCAAGGACCTGACGTGGGGCGTGCAGGCCCTGCAAGAGGTGCACGAGCGGGCGCAGCACATCGGCCTTGCCTCCGACGGGGTGGGGGCCAACGCGGAACTGGCGCTGGCCATCCGCATGCCGGGCATGGTGCGGCTGGCGCTGTGCGTGTGCCACGGCGCGCTGATGCGCACCGAAAGCCGCGGCTCGCACACGCGAGAGGACTACCCGGAACGCAACGACCGTGACTGGCTGAACCGTACGCTGGCCTCGTGGCGTCCGGGGGCGGATTTGCCGCACCTGGAGTACGAACCGGCCACCAGTTATGTCGAGTTGCCTCCCGGTGATCGCGGGTATGGCGGCGGCAAGATCATTCCGGCAGCTTCCTGAGGGGGACCACGCACATGCAACGCTCGCTGACCTTCAACATCTTCCGCCACAACCCGCAGGACCCGGCGTCCGTGCCGCACATGGACACCTACCGGCTGGACGAAACGGACAGCATGACGCTGTTCATCGCCCTGCACCGCCTGCGTGAAGAACAGGACCCCTCGCTGAAGTTCGACTTCTGCTGCCGCGCCGGGGTGTGCGGCTCGTGCGCCATGGTCATCAACGGGCGGCCCGGTCTTGCCTGCCACACCAAGACGCGCGACCTGCCCGACACCATCACCCTGTTGCCCCTGCCGGTGTTCAAGCTGGTGGGCGACCTGGCGGTGGATACGGGCACGTGGTTCCGCGCCATGTACCAGCGCACCGAATCGTGGATTCACACCCGCGCGGAATTCGACCCCGCCGCGCAGGAAGCGCGCATGGAAAACGAGGTGGCCAACGCCATCTATGAACTGGACCGGTGCATCGAATGCGGCTGCTGCGTGGCCGCCTGCGGCACCGCCAACCTGCGGCCCGACTTCCTGGCCCCGGCGGGGTTCATCCGCGTGGCCCGCTTTGCCGCCGACCCGCGCGATGAACGCACCGACGCGGATTTTTACGAGATCATCGGTTCCGACGAGGGCATCTTCGGCTGCATGGGCCTTCTGGCCTGCGAGGATGTCTGCCCCAAGCACCTGCCGTTGCAGAACCAGTTGGGGTATCTGCGGCGCAAGATGGGGCTGACCGTGCTGAAGAAGCTGCTGCCGTTCGGGGGGTAGTGGGGAAGGAAGGGGAGAAGGCGGAAAAGAAGGAAGAGGGTTGTGCCCTGTCTGACGGGCTTCTACGAATGCACGCCAGCAGATAACTTGCCGCTCGATTTCGTTATATTGCGAGGGGCTGCCAAGGGGAACCTGCGGTTCCCCCTGCGAGCCAGCGTTGCTATCGTCATCCGTAAGATTCGCGCGTTGCGCTCATCTAACGGCTGACGTCCTCGCGCTCCCCGCCGCCCCCCTCCCTTTGGCCTCATGCGCGCATTCCCCGTGCCGGGCAGCTTCCCTGCGGCGCAGGGCGCCTTCGGGTGATCTGCCCGGCGGGAATGCCATGCGCGCGGTGCTCCCGCCGCCTTGGACCCACGCGTGCGCGTGCCTTGTCCGTAGCGTTGTTCCCGGTGCGCCCGCTACGCCGGAGCTTCCGCCGCATGCGCGGCGGCGATCTTCGGCGGCGGGCGCAATCCGTTCGGCGGTTGGCGCTATCGGGTGACGCGGGAAAGGCCGCATACCCGCGACGGCTTGCGCTGTTGTGCGGTTGCGGTGTTGCGTTGCGGTTGCCCCGGCCCGTACCGTGCGTGGGCATCCGGGGCCTTGCCCTGCCGTGTTGCGGTGGGCACTCAAGGCTTGCTAGGGTGGCGTTGCGGTAGCAGACCGGGCCGCACGGACGCTGCGTCCGCAACCGAATCGAAAGTTTTGGAGGAACGGGGCCATCCCCCGTTTCTCCCCCGTTCATACCGGACAAAGGAGCCAACATGCGCCGCATACCGGCGACACGAGTTGTGGAGGAAGTGGCGCGGCTGTGCGTGGAGTGCAACCGCTACCTGCCCAAGGACGTGCGGTGGGCCTTCTGCAAGGCGCAGGCGGCAGAGGAAAGCGACGTCGCCAAAGAGGTGTTCCGGCAACTGCTGGAAAACGCCGATCTTGCGGCCACCACCGGCCTGCCGTTGTGTCAGGACACGGGGCTGGCCGTCTTTTTCGTGGAGCTTGGCGAGGACTGTCGCGTGGACGGCATGACCCTGCGCGAGGCCATCACCGAGGGCGTGCGCATCGGCTATGCCGAAGGCTACCTGCGCAAGTCCGCCTGCGACCCCCTGACCCGCAAGAACACCGGCGACAATACCCCGGCGGTCATCCACATGGACCTTGTGCCCGGCGACCGGCTGCGCATTGCCTTCATGGCCAAGGGCGGCGGCAGCGAGAACATGTCGCGTGTGACCATGCTGGCCCCCGCGCAGGGGTGGCAGGGCATCAAGGACTTTGTGGTGCAGCGCGTGCGTGAGGCGGGGCCCAATCCCTGCCCGCCCACCATCATCGGCGTGGGCGTGGGCGGCACCTTCGACTACGCGCCCATCCTTGCCAAAAAGGCGTTGCTGCGCCCGCTGACGGACATCCACCCCGACCCGGACATGGCCGCCAAGGAAGCGGAACTGCTGGCCGCCATCAACGAACTGGGCATCGGCCCCATGGGCCTTGGCGGCAAGACCACCTGCCTTGGCGTGAAGATGGCCTTTGCCCCGTGCCATCTGGCCAGCCTGCCGCTGGCCGTGAACGTGCAGTGTCATTCGGCCCGGCACGGCGAGATAGAACTGTAGCAAGAGCTGCGGGCCGGACAGTGCGCCGGGCAGTGCGCTGGACGGAACAGCCGGACAGAACAGCCGGGCGGGCGAGCCGAACAGAATAACCCGGCAGGCGAGCCGCAATCCGGCGGACGCTTTCCGGCAAGTGGGCGGCAAGCTGCGCAACCGTTGCGGGCCTGATTTGAGCCGGTTGCGGCCTCGTTGTTGTTGTACTGAACGGGTTGCAAACCGGCCCGGTGCGGGTTTCGCGCAGGATGCGGATGCCCGGCCCCCGTTGCCAGCACGGGCTGCGCTTGTGCAGCCTCCGCCATCCTCAATAGCCCCATTGCGGTCCCGCCTCGGGACATGTACGGAAATACAAGGAATCAGATATGGCTACCCACCACCTTACCACCCCCCTGACCGACGAGGCCGTGGCGCAACTGCGCAGCGGCGACGTGGTCTTTCTGTCCGGCACCATCTACACCGCGCGCGATGCGGCCCACCGCCGCCTGACCGAATCGCTGGACCGGGGCGAAGACCTGCCCTTCGACCTGCGCGGTGCGGTGATCTACTACGTTGGCCCCAGCCCGGCCCCGCCCGGACGTCCCATCGGTTCCGCCGGTCCCACCACCAGCTACCGCATGGACAGCTACGCCCCGCGCCTGCACGCGCTGGGACTGAAGGCCACCATCGGCAAAGGGCGCCGCAACACCGAAGTGCGCGACGCCCTGAAAGAACATACCGGGGTCTACCTGGGGGCCACAGGCGGCGCGGGCGCGCTGCTTTCGCAGTGCATCACCGTCGCCACCGTCATCGCCTACGACGACCTTGGCCCGGAAGCCATACGTGAATTGACCGTGAAGGACTTTCCCCTGCTGGTCATTAATGACTGCGTGGGTGGTGAGTTGTATGTGTAGTGCACTAGTTAAGAAGGGTAAGTCAAAATTTTTAAAGTGGCTTAATAAAAGGGGTATTTTAAATATATACAAGGATGTTTCGGATAGATTGGATACGGTTGGGATAGATAGGGTTACGTTTAATATGTTTGATAAGAATCATATTGAACGTCTTGATGTCGTAAGTAGAAAAATTTCTGATCAGACGTTTGTATTTACGCCGTATAAAGAAAAGTTAGTGGGTAAAGGTAGGGGAAAAGTTCCTCGCCTAATATCAATACCAACTGTTAGAGATAAAATCGTACTGTATGCTATAAAAATGTATTTAGAGGAGTTTTTCAGAGAAAGAATTTCTAGGAAGCTTCCCCATGACCATATAAGAGAAATAAAATCGTTTATTGGAAAGGGTACTTACAGAGACTGCGTGGTTTCAAGATTTGATATTTCAAATTTTTATGGTTCAATTAGTCATGAGCGTCTTATGCATTATGTGAAAAGAAAAGTGGACGATGAGTTTTTTCTGAATCTTTTGATGCAGGCAATTTCAAATCCAACAGTTGTGGCTGGTTCTCGGAAATTGGTTGGAGCAGGGCGAGCTGTGGAGGGTGTGCCTCAAGGGTTGCCAATTTCAAATTTGTTGGCGGATATACTTGCGTGGACTATTGACGATAAGATGGAGAAAATTTGTGACTATTATGCACGGTATGTTGATGATGTTGTGACAATGGTGAAGGCTGAAAAGGCCCTCGATATTTCTATGGAGATGGATGGTGTAGTTGCAAGTCTTGGCCTGACTTTAAATTCAGACAAAACTAGAAAGGTGTGTATTAACGAGTTTGAATTTTTAGGATATAGATTTTTAGGTAGCACAGTTTCTGTAAGAACTAGTTCCGTGGATAAGTTTCTCAGTAAAGTTGCATCAGTATTGTGTGCTGCACAGCGAGATTTGCGCAGTGGAAGGAAATTTACAAAAAATGAAAGAATAGCAAAATACGATGATGTTGTATTTGATGTTAATGAAATGATTACTGGCGCAATAGGATATGCAAAAAAATATGGATGGGTGTTTTATTATATAGAAATGAATGATATAGGTGCGTTGTATACAATGGATTATGCGATAGCGAATATTGCTAGCCAGTTTGGTGAGATGGGGGGGTATGTCAAGGGTAGGCTGAAGCGCATGGTTCGCTCCTACTTTGAGGCTCGATACAGTGTCATGTCTGGCTATATTCATGATTACAGAACATATAAGACCGACGAGGACAAGCTGGGCTTTTTGAAAAGAGTCAAAGCTGTCCCACCATCTTATGTGCCAGGGGCGGGGGGCGAAGTTCAGCGTTTGTTTTTGCAGGCGATGCGGAAGCGGCTAGCTAGACTTGATCGTGACGTGGGTGTAATCTCATAAAGGGCCGCCTGCCCGTGAGGGATGACCCATTTGTGGGTGTTTGTAATCAAGCATTTGGCTAGTTTCTGATGCAGAGAGAATGACTGATTTTGAGGCGGCCCTTTTTTGTGAGAGAGCAGCAAATGGAAAAATTTGAAACAAATCTGTGGCACACATACTCTTCTAGATTTTGGGCTTCTCGTAGGCTTGCATTAAAACATTATGTTTCTGTTTTTACAACATCACTGCTTTCATTGTATGTTATCGCTGTTTCGTTATTCGGGTACGTGTATAAAGAGTCAAAGTATTCAGATGCGTTTGCTTTCTCCAGTATTATATTTTCAGTATTTATTATTGCGTGTTCTTTGTTGATCGAGCTTAAAAATAATAAGAGTCTTTCTGAAAAATTATACGCATGCGCTAATGAATTAAAAAGGCTTTCATACGGCATCGATGCTAGGAAAACTAAAGAAGAAAATGCCGCTGAAATATTTGAGTGGGCGCTTGATAAATATAAAGAAATTGATATCCGGTATGATGTTAACCACGCGCCCGTGGATTATCGTATACATAGAGCCTCTAATAAATTTAAAGAGGTAAATTCTAGTTTTTCTTTGAAAAAAGTGTGTCACTTTTTTTGTGGTGGTGCTGAAAGTAAGTCACCGTGTTGTGTTGGGGTGAATAAGTTGTATGTGTTCTGTGTTCTGTGTTCTGCTCTTGTTTTGATTTTTCAATGGATGCTTGCGACAGTTTCTTTTTTATATAGATACTTTGTATGGGTGTTGTCGGCAGTGTGGTACTTTTTATTGAGCGGAGTAGTTGTTCCTATCGTATTATGGACGGCGTTGACGAATAACAACATTATGTGAGTTGAGTGTTGTTTCATTCTTTGGCACAATCCAGATGCCCCGCCGACGGCGTAGCCCCCGACAACTACCACGCCACGTCCATCTATCCGGAGTTCGTGCAGGTGGAGCCGGGGCGCTGGGTGCTGCTTGCGGAATCGCGCATGGATTGCGTCATCCGCAAGAATCCGGACGGCACGCTGGAGGTGGTGGAGTTCCGGCGGCTGAAAAAGGGCGATCTGGTGGCGGTGGGCCGGGGCGAAAACGGCGAGGACGGCATCTACGTGCATGCCGGGCCGCTGGACCAGTTGCCGGACTTTCTGGCCGGGTGGACTCCGGCCAACTTGTCCGACCACATGTCCGCCGATGCACAACAGCCAGCTTCCCAAGCTGACACTCAACCGGCAGACAACTCCGCCACAGCTTCCGCCGGGCATCTTGCTGACGGTGCCACCGCGTCTGGCGCACCCGGCTTACCCGGCACATCGGGCGCACCCGGCACATCGGGCACTGTCACCGCCCCATCCGCATCATCCGCCTCGCCTTCCCCCACCGCTACTGCCGACAAGTTCGCCTTCCGTACCGGCGTCAGCCGCGAAACGTCCTTTTCGCTTGATTACGACACCCTGTACCAAGTGCTGCGCCACGACAGGGACAACGGCCACATCGTCTGGGTGGCCGGGCCTGCCGTGGTGTTCGATGCCGACGCCCGCCGCGCCTTCGCCGGGCTGATCGACGCGGGCTACGTGCACGCCCTGCTGGCGGGCAACGCCCTTGCCACGCACGACCTGGAGGCCGCCCTGTACGGCACTGCGCTGGGGCAGGGCCTGTACGACAAGCGGCAGGCCCCGCGCGGGCACTACCACCATCTGGACGCCATCAACACCATCCGGGGCTGCGGGTCCATCCGCGCCGCCGTGCAGTCGGGCCGCGTGCGTGACGGGGTGATGCACGCGCTGGAAACACGCGGCGTGCCCTACGTGCTGGCCGGGTCCATCCGCGACGACGGCCCCCTGCCGGAAGTCATTGCCGACGTGTACGCCGCGCAGGACGCCATGCGCGCCCACGTGCGCCGCGCCACAACCGTGGTGGCGCTGGCCACCGCGCTGCATACCATCGCCACCGGCAACATGACCCCTTCGTATCAGGCCGGGCCGGGGGGCAGCCTGCGCCCGGTGCATTTCTTCATCGCGGACATTTCGGAATTCGCGGCGGGCAAGCTGGCCGACCGTGGCTCGCTGACCTCGCGCTCCATCCTCACCAACGTGCAGGACTTCGTGGTCAACGTGCACCGGGCGCTTACCGGTGCGTGCCGCACGGAATAATTCGGTATTTCAGAATATTGTGGGTGTTCATCCGTCCGGCGCATGCCCGTTGCGCGCTGGTTGCCCATCCGGTGCCGGGTGCGCTGGGGGCCGCCACATTTGCCGTTCTGCCCATCGCCCTGCCCGCCATCCTTCCTGTTGCCCAACGCAGCCTTACTGAACAGCGCCCCTGCCGTGGTGTGAGATCGCGTGTTCGTGACGTGGCCGCGTCCCTCCCTTCCGCCGCTACGCACGGTCCCTCAGTGTTGCCCTTCCGCGCCGTGTTCCCTGCCGTCCTCCCTCCTCCCGTCATTTGCCCCTTCGCCGTTCGCTCTCCCGTCGTGCGCCTGTCATGCAACCTTAGGCAACAACAGTGCAGCGCAAGAAAATGTGAGCGGGTGCTGTAAACTCTTCAGGCAAGCTGTCGATAGGTTGACTGAAGGTAGCGCATCCGCGCGAAAGGAGGTCCCATGGTCGAAGCACTGGACGGAACCCTGGTCGGCACCGCCTACAGCACCTTGCAGGTGCAGGCGGGCACGGAACGCACGGGTACGTTGCGCACCGCATCCACAGAGGGCGCGGAAAGCGGCGGCGACACCGTGACCATTTCTGACGAAGGGCGGCAGAAGGCGGCGGGGATGGCCAGCAGCGGCGCGGGCGGTACCGCGTCCGCCGATGAATCGGATACCAGTGACAAGTTGGCATCGCTGAATGAGCAAATCCAGAACCTGCGCGAACAGATCAAGCAAAAGCAGCAGGAGATGGAGGAAATCCAGCAGGACGCCAGCCTGGACGACGAACAGCGGCAGCAGCAGGTGGCCATGAAGATGTCGGAAATCTCCATGCTCCAGAGCCAGCTGACGGAACTGCTGGAACAGAAGAGCAAGCTGGAATCCGCCAGCGGCGGTTCCGGGTCGTCCGGCGGGGCGGCGGGCGTCAGCATCAACGTGTAGCGGACGCAGGGCATGACGGGGCGCGAGCACGGCGCGCCCCTGAGCATGAAAGGGCGCGGGCATGGCGCGCCCTTGGGGGCGCATGTCTCGGCATCATTGTGTCGGCGCGGCTATGGCCGCACGGAATGAACGCGGTTTCCGCCTTGGCGGGAGCCGCGTTCGGCGTTTGTGTGGGGGGCAGGGGGCGGAAAGCGTGCGTCGGATGTGTGGAATGAAGACGAGACGTGCGTTGCGGAATGTTTGCCGTTGCGGAAGTGGCGGCGCGGCTACTTCCACACGGCGCGGGCGGCCTCCACCAGCGCGCGCAGGGCCGGGTCGTCGCTGCGGTCGGTGCGGTGGGCGATGCACAACGGGACGAACAGGGGCTCCGGCCACACGTACACTCCGTGATCGCGCACCATCTGGGCGGTTTCGTCCGCGCGCAGCACGGCCACGCCTTTTCCGGTGGCCACCAGCTGCTTGACGATGGGTTCGTCGATGGCAACCGCCGCCGTGCGGGGGCGCAGGCCGTAAGGGGCCATGCGCGCCGCCACGGTGCGGTGGAAGGGGCAGTCGCAGGTGGGCCAGATCCATGGCAGCTGCGACAGGGCGTGCCAGGCGTTGGCGTCGTGCACGGGCAGGCGGGGCAGGTCGGACGGGGCATAGTCCGGCCTGGGAGCGGGCATGCC
>NZ_VSMK01000407.1 GCF_011682075.1 Nitratidesulfovibrio liaohensis | reverse complement strand
CTGCGACCCCGAGGAACTGAAGATCTTCGGCACGCTGAAGGCGCGCGCGGTGAACCTGCTCGACCGTCACGGCGTCCGCTTTCTTGGCGGTTGGGGCATTCCGGAGAAAAAAGCCCCCGTCCTTGTGGAAGAACTCGACCGCATTCGGGACGAATTCCTGGCAGCCAGGGATACCTTCCTCACCCGGTACGATGACGCCGTTCGGGACTGGATAGCCCGGCACGGCGAGTGGGAACGCATCATCGCCGATTCCACCGTCAGCGCGGACTACGTGCGCAGCCGCATGGGATTCCGCTGGCAGGTCTACCGCATTGTGCCGCCTGCCCCAGGCGATGCGGAGCCGGTGGCCCAGGGGCTTGCGGAAGAGGTGCGCGGGCTTGGCCGGACCCTGTTCGACGAGGTGGCCAAGGCCGCCACCGAGGCCTGGCACAAGTGCTATGCGGGCCGCAGCGAAGTGACCCACAAGGCGCTGTCTCCCCTGCGAACCATCCACCAGAAACTGGCCGGGCTCACCTTCGTGGAACCGAGGGTAGCCCCGGTGGCCGACCTCATCGGCACGGCCTTCGCCAACCTGCCCAAGCGGGGCAGGATACAGGGGGCGCACCTGCTCATGCTGCAGGGGCTGGTGGCCCTGCTGCGCGATCCGTCCGCACTCATGGAGCATGGACAGCGGATCATGGAGGGGCATCGCCCGTCCGATCTGCTGGATGCTCTGCTGCGGCAGGATGGGAGTACGGAGAATGGACGGATAGCGTCCGCAGACGAACCCGAAAAAGGGGAAGACGACATGCCCGACCTTGGGGACGACCTTGCGCTGGACGCCATCCCCCGCGAGGTCATGCCTGATCTGCAACCCGTGCTGCCCAATTGCGGGCTGTGGTAGGGCTTACATTCCCCCATCCATTGGCGCTACTACCGGGCGGACCGGCCACTACGGGCTGCCCCTGCTGGAGGACAACATGCTGGACACACGCGCCGTGATGCGCTCGCTGCCGCTGGTGGCGAGCGTGCTCGGCAGGAAATACGGTGTTACCGTGACCATCGGGGGCACAGAGGCGTACACGGACGGTAGCGCGATCCATCTCCCCGCCCTGCCAGTGGGCGTGCCCGACACCTTCCTCGCACTGGCCCGTGGCTACATCGACCATGAGGCCGCCCACCTGCGGGATACCGACTTCACGGCGCTGAAGGCCGCGAACCTTACCCCCCTTGAACACCATGTGTGGAACATCATTGAGGACTGGAGAGTGGAAAACCGGCTGGTCACGGCGTTCCCCGGCTGCCGGGGTAACTTCGACTGGCTCATCGAACACTTCTTCGGAGGCAAGGCGACAGGGACAACGGGCGATCCTGCAGCCCTGTTCCTGAACTGGCTGCTGCTTACGGTCAGAGCATGGGACGTCCCGGCCATCGGAAAGCGGCGCGACACCATCGCGGAACATCTCGATAAACTCTGTCCGGGCCTGCTTACCCGCATGGCCTGCGTTGTCGAGGCGGTACGCACCTCGTGTGCATCTACTGTCGAGGCCATTTCCCATGCGCGGGCCATTGTCGCGGAACTGGGCAGGGTAACACACACACCGCAACCCGCGTCCGGTACGAATCCGGGCGCCAGTCAGGCCGGTGGCGACCCGGATGGCGCTGGCAATGGCAATCAGACCACGGCATCACCGTGGGAACGGATACGGAACCTGCTGCACGCCCAGGAGGACGAGCTTCCGCAGGAATTCGGCGCAATCCTTGGAGAGGCCCTGAAACGTGAGGCTCCTGCCCGGGAAGGATTGCCCGTGAGCGTAGCCACCGTCACCCACAAGGCCAGTTCGGACTTGCACCCTGATGACATCGTCGAGGCCAGGCGGGCATCAACGGCCCTGCGGACCCGGCTTCATGGCCTGTTACAGGCTGCGACCAGCAGCCGAACCCACGGGGCACGAAGCGGCAGGCTCGACCTGCGCAGGCTCCACCGCATCGCCACGGATGACGCCCGCATGTTCATGCGCAAGGGAACGCGCGTCGGCATCAACACCGCCGTGCATCTGCTCCTTGACTGTTCCGGGTCCATGACCCCGAACATCAGGCTGGCCAGCACTGCCTGCCACGCCGTGGCTTCGGCCCTTGAGACCGTGGGCATCAACGTGGCCATCACCGCCTTTCCGGCCAGCCATGACCCGGCGTCGACGGAGCAGAAAACCGTGGGCCGCCTGGTGCGGCACGGACAGCGGGTTCATCCGAGACTGAAGGTGGCAGCCGTGGGGACCACCCCACTGGCCGAGTCCCTGTGGTGGGTGATGCAGGAAATGCTGCCTCTGCGTGAGGCCCGCAAGCTCATCCTGCTGCTGACCGATGGCGACCCCGATACGCCGACATGTGCCCTGGAAGCCATTCGGCACGCCGAACGGCTGGGGTTCGAGGTCTACGCCATCGGCATCGGTGCGGTGAACATCC
>NZ_VSMK01000406.1 GCF_011682075.1 Nitratidesulfovibrio liaohensis | reverse complement strand
CGGGCCATGCCCGCCGCCGTGGACAGCACCAGGCGCAGCCCGGTGAAGCTGCCGGGGCCTTGCACGCAGGCGATGCGCCGCACGTCGGCCAGCGAAAGGCGCATCCGCGCAAAGGCGTCAGCCAGTGCCGGGGCCAGCAGTTCCGTGCCCTGCGAGGGAACGTGCCATTCCTGCGCGAACAGGGTTTCTCCGTCGCGCAGGGCCGCGGCCTGCACGCGCGATTCCGCCGCGTTCAGGGCCAGGGTGATGGCCCCCGTCGCTTCTGCCAGCCCCGCCGCCGGGGTCATCTGGGTCATTGCAGGTTCCGCACGATGTCGTTGTAGGTGGCCAGCAGCATCAGGGCCAGCAGGAAGGCCAGGCCGATGCGGGTGGTCACCTCGCGCAGGCGGGCGTTGACCGGGCGGCGCATGACCATTTCCATGGTCAGGAAGATGATGTGTCCGCCGTCCAGCACCGGTATGGGCAGCAGGTTCAGCAGGCCCAGGTTGATGCTGATGAGCGCGGTGAGGGCCAGCACGCTGTCCAGCCCCTGGCGCGACTGCTCGCTGACCATCTGGGCGATCATGATGGGCCCGCCCACCGAATCCAGCGGCACCACCCGCTCGAAGATCTTCTGCACGCTCTGGCCGGTGATGACGATCATCCGCCAGGTCTGCTCCAGCCCGGCCTTCATGGCCGAGGTGCCGTCCAGCGGCAGGGACACGGTGCGCCCCGATGCCTGGATGCCGATGAGCCAGGTGCGTTCGTCCTCGCCGAAGATGGTCTTGCGGGTGCGTACTTCCGGCTGCACGTTCAGGGTCAGGGCCGTGCCGTTGCGGTCGATGGCGATGGCCAGTTCGCGGCCTTCGCTGGCCACGATGGACCCGGCCACGTCGTCCCACCACTGCACCGGCTTGCCGCCGATGGACACGATGCGGTCACCGGGGGCCACGCCCGCGATGGCGGCAGGGCTTTCCGGCTGTACCCGGCCCACTTCCGGGGCCAACTGGAACTGGCCGTGCGCCCAGAACAGCCCCCAGTAGATGAACCACGCCAGCAGCAGGTTGAACACCGGCCCGGCGGCAATGACCAGCAACCGTTGCCACGCCGGACGCAGGGTGAAGCTGTGGCGCTTTTCGAAGCCTTCGGGCAGTTCCGCGTCCTCGCTTTCGCCCACCAGCGACACGTAGCCGCCCAGCGGCACCAGCGACAGCCGGTAGTCTGTCTGGCCGCCGCGCCAGCCGAACAGGCGCGGGCCGAAACCAAGCGAAAAGGTCTGCACGCCGATGCCGAACAGGCGTGCTATCAGGAAGTGGCCGAGTTCATGGAAAAATATCAGGCCGCCAAGGACCAGGAGTACCGAAAGGAAGCTGCTCATGCGTTGCCCGTTCCTTGCGTGCCTGCCGCGTCTGCCCAGTGGCGTACGCGGCGGCGGGTTGCGGCGTCGAGCGCCTCTATGTGGTCGATGTCGTGCATCGGCATGTAACGGTCGGTATGCGCGTTGTCGGGATTCTTCGTGGCCGTGGAGTCCGGCGCTTCCGCGTTGGTCGCTTCCGCTTCATGGGCATCCAGCGCGCGTTCGATCAGCGCGGGAATGTCCATGAACCCGATGTGCCCGTGCAGGAAAAGGTCCACCGCCACCTCGTTGGCGGCGTTGAGCACCACGGGCAGGCCCGCGCCGCCGGGGGTGTGCGCCTCGCTTGCAAGCACGCGTCGCGCCAGCGCAAGGCATGGGAAAGAGGATAAGTCGGGGGCCTCGAAGGTCAAGCTGCCCGCCCGTACCAGGTCCAGCGGGGCCACCCCGGTGTCCACGCAACGCGGCCAGGCCATGCAGTAGGCGATGGCGATGCGCATGTCCGGTGTGCCCAGGTGCGCGATCTGCGAGCCGTCGGCGTACTCCACCAGCGAATGCACGATGGACTGCGGGTGCACCACCACCTCTATGGATTCCGGGGCCACCCCGTACAGGTGGTAGGCCTCGATGACCTCCAGCCCCTTGTTCATCAGCGTGGCGGAATCGATGGTGATCTTGGCGCCCATGGACCAATTCGGATGATTCAGGGCCTGTTCGCGGGTGACCGAGGACAGGAAGGCCCGGTCGCGCCCCCGGAACGGGCCGCCCGACGCGGTAAGGATGATCCGCCGCACGGCATCGGGCGCGCGGCCCCCGTCCTGCAAGGTGTCGTGCACGCGCAGGGCCTGGAACACGGCGTTGTGTTCGGAATCCACGGGCAGCACCACCGCGCCCGTCTCCGCGCATATCTGCCGGATGAGCGCGCCCGCCAGCACCAGCGATTCCTTGTTGGCCAGGCAGATCACCTTGCCCGCCCGCGCCGCCGCCACCGTGGCCCGCAGCCCGGCGGCCCCCACCTGGGAGGACAGCACCGTGGAGGCATCCGGCAGGGCGGCCAGCGCGGCGTATCCTTCCGGCCCCACGTGGATTTCAGGCGCGTACCCGGCGGGCAGCAGCGTGCGCAGTTCCG
>NZ_VSMK01000405.1 GCF_011682075.1 Nitratidesulfovibrio liaohensis | reverse complement strand
TGGCCACCCAGCACAGGGCGGCCAGCAGGATGATGCGCAGGGCGCGGCGGGGCCGCGCGGCCCCGGCCCATGCCTGTGGCGGCACGGACCGGGGCGCGGTGGCGTTATGCATTACTGGTCCAGTTGCTTCAGGGCCACGTCCAGGTGGCGCAGCCAGATGGATACTATGGCGTCCGACGATGCGGTGCCGCGCAGCACCGGGCGCGGGGTGATGCCCCGTTCGCGCAGTTGCGAGGCCAGCGAATCCGGTTCGTCGCCCGCCATGTCGTTGTGGGCGTGGTCGCCCGCCACGGCCATCAGCGGCACCAGCCACGCGGTGCGCACCTTGCGGGCTGTCAGGGTGGCGGTCACGTCGTCGAACGAGGGGGAACCTTCCACCACGCTGATGAAGAACAGCGGGTCGGCCTTGGTCAGGTAATACTGCATGGCCGGGTAGCTGAGTGCGGCGGGGTGGTGCGGGTTGCCGTGGCCCATGAAGATGACCGCATCGCCGGGCTTGCGTTCCTTGGGCAGCAGCGACTTCAGGGCCACGGCCAGGGATTCGGCGTCGTCGGTGGATGCCAGCAGCGGCAGGCCCACGGTGATGCGGGTCAGCCCCTTGGGCAGGCCTTCCATGGCATGCGCAGTGGCCAGCAGGCCGTGGAATTCCTCGCCGGTGATGGTGTGGAACGACTGCACGGCCACGTGGGTGAAGCCTTCCTCGGCCATGTCGGCCAGGGCCTGCTGGGGCGAGGCGGCGGGCTTGCCTTCCTTGATCAGCGAGGCGCGGGCCTTGCGGGCCGACCAGGCCCAGCGGATTTCCGCGCCGGGATGGGTGGCGCGCACCAGCCGTTCGATGTTGTCCAGCGCGGGGCGGGCTTCTTCCACCGTGGTGCCGAAGGCCACCAGCAGGATGCCGTCCTTGCGGGCAGCCTCGCCGCCGTGCCCGGCCTGGGCGGCCAGGGGCAGGGTCAGGCACAGGGCCAGCAGCAGGGTAAGCAGTTGGGCTGCCAGCAGCGGCAAGGTGCGAGAGCGGGAAGTGGAGCGGAAGGCGGCGGGCGACGAGATGCCCGAAAGGGCGCGCGAAAGGGCACTCCGCCGCAGGGCGGGCAGGCCGGAAGGCACGAGAAGCATGGGAACCTCCGAAGAGGCAGGCGGGCAATTGGCAAGGCGGCGGACACACGGGGAGTGCGACCCGGCACGGCCCGGGAAGTTCGGCGTGTCGCCTGCCACGCCACACCGCGCGTTGGTGCGGCTGGGCGGTGGAAGTGGCTGGAGCGACGCATGTGCCCGATGTGCCCGCTGTGCCTGTCGTGATGGCGTGGCGGACGCGGTGGGCGCAGTGGTCGCGGGGACACGGCGAGTACAGTGGGCAGGCGCGGGCGTACGAATCGTGGCCGCCGGTCCCGGAAGGGCAAAAGCCCCGTTGCCTTCCGGGTATGGCCGATGACGCGTCAGGCAGGTCTTCCGGCTTGCCCGACCTGCTCCGGCCTTCCCGGACCGTGGTCCAGTGGCGCTCTGGGGAGCAGGCGTTCTCGCGGGCTTACGGCGGCGGGTCCGCTCCCGATTCGCACGGGATTCCCTATCAAGTCCGATGGACACCTGAAGGACCATGGATAGGCCCCGCGCGGCGGAGCTGTCAAGCAACAGGGGCGGGCCGCTGCGAGAAGCGCGATGAGACACTCTTTTTGACTGCTCCCCTGGCAGAATCCTGCCAGTTCGTGTACGGACGTATATGGTCGGGTTTAGTCCTGTTTGGGGGAATCCGAATTAAACATGTCCCAACTGTTTTGTAATACACGAGTAATACGGAGCTAACGGGTTTGGCATTTCAGTTGCAAAGATGTCGTTAGTCGCACGCCCGAATCCGGTTTGTCCGGACACAGCTGGGTTGACGGGAGTGGGCTGCAAGGGGATCTGAAGCAGTTCGATATTCCTTGATAAATCAGGCGAGACTGCAAGCCCCGGGACAAATTTACGGACGGAGATGGGCATTCCGGAAAAGCCGGACGAAACACGGCAACACCGGATAACAGGCTGAACGCAGGCGGGGCGCGCCCGGAATCGGATTCCGAACGGCATTCCCGCACAACGCAAGGACGGAGTCGCAGCGCGCCTTCGCCAACATGGGGAGATAGCCATGGTTACGCAGAACACCACCACTGGTGCCGCAACGGCGGCCCGCCACATCCAGCTGACACAACCGCAGGCAAACCAGCAGATCGTCATAGACAACATTGCTGGCGCGGCGCTGGATATGGCCTTTCCGTCCGAGGCGGCACAACTGGAGCAGTCCGGCCAGGATCTCGTGTTCCTGTTCGAGAACGGTGGCCGCATCGTCCTTTCCAACTTCTTCGGCCTGTTCGATTCACACCAGTTGCCCGCCTTCAACCTTGAAGACGGCCAGTCGTTGCCGGGCGACGCGTTCCTCGCGGCCCTGCGCGAAGACCTGCTGCCCGCCGCCGGCCCCGGCGCGGGCGCTGCC
>NZ_VSMK01000404.1 GCF_011682075.1 Nitratidesulfovibrio liaohensis | reverse complement strand
CGCCAGCCCGAACAGACGCGCGACCCCGTGCCGCGCGCCGCACCCCGCGCCGTCACCCGCGCGCAGCCCACGGAGGTTTCAGCATGTCCAAGCACGTCGTCGTCATCGGGGCCGTTGCCCTTGGCCCCAAGGCCGCCTGCCGGTTCAAGCGCCTCGCACCCGACGCCAAGGTCACCATGATCGACCAGTCGCCGCGCATTTCCTACGGGGGCTGCGGCATTCCCTATTTCGTCTCGGGAGAGGTCAACAACATCGACGCGCTGCAAGCCACCCCCTACAACGTGGTGCGCGACCCCGAATTCTTCCGCGTCAACAAGGACGTGGACGTGCTGACCGAAACCCGCGCCGTGTCCATCGACCGCGCGGCCAAGACCGTGCTGGTGGAACACCTGCGCACGGGCGAGCAGCAGACCCTTTCCTATGACAAGCTGGTGCTGGCGCTGGGCAGCCGGGCCAACCGCCCCCCTGTCGAAGGGTTGGACCTTGCGGGCGTGACCGCAGCCACCAATCTGGAAGAAGCGGAGTTCATCCGCAATTCCGTGGCTGCGGGCACGGTGAGCCATGCCGTCATCGTGGGCGGCGGGTTCATCGGCCTGGAAATGGCCGTGGCGCTGGCCGACATGTGGGGCATTGGCGTGACCGTGGTGGAACTGACCGACCGGCTCATGCCGGGGTTCCTGTCCTCCACCCTCACCCGTATGGTGCGCCATGACCTGGAGAAGAACGGCGTCACCGTGCTTACGGGCGAGAAGGTGGTGCGGCTGGAAGGCGAGGACGGCACCGTGGCCCGCGTGGTGACCGACAAGCGCACCATCGACGCGGAACTGGTCATCATGGCCGCCGGGGTGTCGCCCAACACGGCCATCGCCAAGGCCGCCGGGCTGGACACCGACCCGCGCGGCGCGCTGATCGTCAACGACCGCATGCAGACCAGCGACCCGGACATCTACTCCGGCGGCGACTGCGTGACCATCCCCAACCTGATCACCGGCAAGCCCGGTTTCTTCCCGCTGGGGTCCATGGCCAACCGCCAGGGCCGCGTGGTGGGCACCAACCTTGCCGGCGGCAACGCCACCTTCCCCGGCGCGGTGGGCAGCTGGGTGGTCAAGCTGTTCGAAATCTCGGCCTGCGGCGCGGGCCTGACCATCGAAACCGCCCTGCGCGAAGGCTTTGACGCCATCAACGTGCACGTGGAGCAGTTCGACCGGGCGCACTTCTACCCGGAAAAGACCATCATGTCGCTGGAACTGGTGGTGGAAAAGTCCACCCGCCGGGTGCTGGGCATTCAGGGCGTATCCACCCTGGGCGACGCGCTGACCGCGCGCATCAATGCCGTGGCCACCCTGCTGGCCGACAAGCCCACCATAGAAGACATCAGCAACGCCGAGATCGTGTACTCGCCGCCGTTCGCCTCGGCCATGGACATCCTGAACGTGGCGGGCAACGTGGCAGAGAACATCCTGGAAGGCCGCTGCGCCGTCATCGACCCCGAGGAATTCGAACGGCTGTGGAACGAACGCGCCAGCAACGATACCGTGTGTTTCATCGACACCCGGCTCATCGGCAACTCGCAGCCGCTTGCCGAAAAGTACCCCGGCCAGTGGAATGCCATCCCCGAAGAGGAAATCCACGACCGCATCGCGGAAATTCCCACGGACCGCACCGTGGTGCTGGTGTGCAACACCGGCCTGCGCGCCTACGAATCGCAGCTGATGCTCAAGGAACTGGGCGTCACCAATACCGTCAACGTGCAGGGCGGCATGGTGGCCATGCACAAGATCGGGGCGGATATCTAGAAAAACCGCAAAAAGTTTCCGGGGAGGGGACCCTTTGCGGCAGCCGCCAGGTGAGCGCAACGCGCGAACCTTGCCCTAGCGAGCCCTACGGATAGGGACCGCACGCGCGAATGGCGTCCGCAGAGCGTGAAAGGGTCTCCCTCCCCGGCCCCCTCCCCCCCCAAACTTTTTGGTTGGGGTTCTTCGTTCCACCACAAGGTCCGTGACGGGTACCCGCCACGGACCTTGTCTTTTCCGCGATAATACCAGGACCCACCTTGCTCTCAAGCCACACTCCGCCCCCGGAACAGCTGGCGCAGGTCCAGCAGCAGCACGAGGCCCGCCACGATGCTCGCGGCCCCGGCGGCCATGGCCGGGGTGATGCGCTCGCCAAGGAACAGCGCGCCCCAGCCCATGCCGAACACGGGTATGAGCAGGGTGACGGTCAGCGCGCGGGCCGGGCCGGTATCCTCCACCAGCCGGAAGTACAGCAGGTAGGCCACGGCCCCGCAGACCAGTGCCAGGGTGGCGGTGCAGGCCAGCACCAGCGGGGTGAGCAGGGCCGGGTTGTGTATTGCGGGCGCAGGCCACAGGGGCAGTGCGGGCAGCAGGGTCAGCGCCGCGCCCAGTTGGCTGCCCGCGGCCACGGCTCCGGGCCGGATGCCCGCGCCGTGCAGCTTGATGTAGGTG
>NZ_VSMK01000403.1 GCF_011682075.1 Nitratidesulfovibrio liaohensis | reverse complement strand
CCGGGCGCGGCAGGCAGCAGGATGGACAGCGGCCCCGGCCAGAACCGCCGGGCCAGGCCTTCCGCCACCGGACCCATGGGGGCCGCCACCTGCGCCAACTGGTCCACGTGGCCCACGATGACCGGCAGGGCCAGGCGGTGGGCGCGGCGTTTCACCCGGTACACTTCGTCCACGGCACCCGCATGGGTGGCCAGGCACCCCACGCCAAAGAAGGTCTCGGTGGGAAACACCACCACCCGTCCCGAGCGCAGCAGCGCGACGGCATCGTCCATGTTCAGCATCTGGCAATCCGTTGTTGGGTCAGGCATGACAACAAAACTGGGAATCCGGCCGGATGCCGCGCCGCGCCATGCGGCTTGCCGCCCATGCCGCGCCGGGGTAGACCATGGCCCGAAAACACACGCATCCGGAGGTTTCGTGAAATCACTGCGCCTTCTGGCGGTGGGCAAGCTGAAGACGCCGTTCTGGCAGCAGGCCGCCGCGCATTACCTGGAACGGCTGCGCCACACCTGGCGCGTGACCGAAACCCTGGTCCGCGACGGCGACGCCGCCCTGCCGCCCGCCAGACGCAACGCGGACGAAGGCGCGCGCCTGCTGGCCGCCCTTGGCCCCGCCGACATTGTTGTGTGCATGGACGAACGCGGCAAGGCCTACACCTCGCGCGAGTTCGCCGCGCTGCTGGACCGGCTGACGGAAAACGCCACGGCGGCGCCGTGCTTCGTCATTGGTGGCGCCTACGGCCTGGACGATGCCGTGCTCAAGCGGGCCACCCTGCGCGTCTGCCTTGGCCCCATGACCTTCCCCCACGAGATGGCCCGGGTGCTGCTGCTGGAACAGCTGTACCGGGCAGACTGCATCTTGCGCGGCTCACCCTACCACCATTAGCCGCGAAGGGTGCTTTCGCCGCGACATCAGCATCCGCACGTTGCGCGCCTTCCAGCGCAACTGGCCCAAAACCAATACAAGCAATCTGGCGGGTGGCGTCACGCGTAGGATTTTTGTTCTCTGCCAAGGAAGGACGGCTTTTTATGGAGGGAGTATACTTTAATGGTATTCGACCGGAATAAAAAGCTGTCCTGACACAGGCAGAGGGCAAAAAGACACGCGTGGCGCCACCCGCTACAATACTTCGTACACACGCGTATGCACGTTGTCGAACACCAGCTTGAAATATGGCGTAAAGCGCGGGTCTTCCGGTGACGACAGCAGCAACTGCACCATCAGCGTGTTGTACATGTCGTCGTCGATGACCAACTTGTCGCCGGTGGTGCGGTTGAAGATGAAGTGCCGCCCGTTGAACCGGAAGTACATCTGGCGTTGCAGACCGGTATCGTCGAACACGTCGATGGATTCCGCGTACACCGGGTCCATGTTCTGCACCAGCACCACACCGTTCTCCATGCTGAATTGCAGCGGTTTGCTGATGGAGGCTATCTGGTAGCCCCGGCCTTCCTTGGCCAGAAAGTCCCACCGGCCATAGGTGGTTATCCAGAAGCCCAGGCGCAGCATGTCGAAACTGACCACAAGATACTGCCTGCCCTGCGCCGCCACCAGCGGTTCCTTGCGGGCGGCCAGCTTGCGCATCAGATCGTCGGCATCGTGGTTGTTCATGCCCTCGAAGACGTTGCCGGGAATGTTGTCCTTGCTGGCCGCGTACTTGATGAGCTGCCGGGCAAAGCGCGGATTGTCCGAGGCATACACGGCGGCGGGCACGAACAGCGAAGGCCCGCCGTGGCTCGCGCCGTCGGCGATGGTCGAACGGTGCGCGAAATGATGGGTGGAATAGCCCCAGTCCCACCAGTTCCAGATCATGGAATCTTCCGGGGTGTTGGTGCGCAGGAATTTCAGCGCCGCCGCGTGCCGCCGGTTAAGGATGGGCCCCTGGGTCATGGCCGGAATCACTTCAAGGTACGGCGCGCCCAGCACCATCAGCAGCACGGCGGAAACCAGAAGCCGCCCGGCGGTGCGGTAGAAGTTGTCGCGCAGCACAAGGCCCGCCAGCCAGTGCACCGGCATGCATATGCCAAGAGCCATCACCGGCGCCCCGAACATGACCATGCGCCCGCCCAGTTTGATGGACAGGAAGGCCAGCACCGCCAGCGGCAGGTGGAACAACGCCGCCGGACGCGCCACCAGCGCGATGCCGAACCCGGCCAGCCCAGCCAGCGCGGCGGGCATCCACGGATGGAAGTAGGCCAGCACCTCCGCCACCGAAAGGTCCTGCACCTCGATGATGCTCTGGGCCACCGAAGGATAGACCAGCACGTCGCCGTCGGCCTGGGCCACGGCATCGCCCGCCCGCTTGATGTAGCTTTGGGCCGAATTCAGCATGGTCCGGAACACGTCGGCATCGGCCACCAGCCACAGCACCACCAACCACAGCGCGGCGTGCACCACCCGCCGCTCGGCCAGCGCCCGCAGGAAGGGCCACGGACCGCGCAGCCCCACCGCCAGCAGCGCTGCCCCG
>NZ_VSMK01000402.1 GCF_011682075.1 Nitratidesulfovibrio liaohensis | reverse complement strand
GGCGGCCACGGCGCCGCTCAGCGCGCCGCAGGTGCAGCCCGCGCCGCCCATACCCTGGCAAAACGGCGTGCCCAGTGCGGCGGCCCGGTCAGGGGAAAGGGGACCGCCCAGCGCTTCGGCCACGGCATGCAGGACGGCCTCTGCACACAACAGCTGGCGGGTATCGAACAGGTTCTCGGCCCGGCGGCGAATGGCTTCGACTACCTGATCGCCCGGGGCGGGACCGGACAACGCGGAAGAACCAACGCTTGCGGTATCGACGGGCGTTGTGCACTCATACCCAACCTCACCACCGCAGCCGACCGCATCATGACTGTCATCCTGCCCGTCATCGGAACAGACGCCAGGGCAGACGTCAGGGCAGCCACCGGAGCAGTCACCAACACAACCACCATCGCTGCACTGCGCACCGGTAGTGTGTGTCGCGCCGTCTGCGCCCGGAATCGGATGGAGACCTGTCTTCATGCTTGTCCTGTTGTACATCGCCAAAACCGGCGGTGACCGGCGGAGAATCTGCGTATCATCAGACCGGAGTATCCGGCAAAAAAAGAAAAAGGCGGGGCGCCGCGTGGTGCGCCGCCCCGCCGGAATCGGCTAGTTCACGGCCTTCACGGGGTACTGGGCTTCCTTCCAGGCCATGATGCCGCCGGGCAGGCGATACACCTTGGTGTAGCCCAGCTTCTTGGCCCACACCGCGCCGTTGTGCGAGCGGGTGCACTTCACGAAGCCGCAGTAGAACACCAGCGGACGGTCCTTGTCCGGGCCGAGCAGCTTTTCGAAGTCCTGCTCGCTCTTGTCGCCGGTCTCGGTCATCTTCCATTCCGGCATGTCCGGGATGGGGAACAGGAACTGCACCGCATTGGGAATGTGGTTCTTCTTGTACGAATCCTCGAAGGGCATGGTATCCACGATGAGCATGTCCTTGCCCTCGTCCTGCCACTTCTTCAGTTCCGCCACGGTAAGCAGCTCGTAGCCGCCCTTGGCGGTGTCGCGCGCCAGCTTCACGGCCTTGGCCTCCATATCCACCTCGGACGGCCCGGCAAACGGATTGTTGCACCCGGCAAGGCCAAGCGCGGCAAGCAGCACCAACGGGGCAACCAGCTTCTTCATGAACATCGCAACCTCCTCAAGAGTTTATGAAACGAAATATTGTGCGCTGCAGCCTTCGCTCCATGCCAGCGGCCGTTCAGGCCATGCGGCGGCGCAAGCGACGCCAGGCGCACAGATAGGCCACACCAGCCAGCAGCGCGAGGTCGCGCACGAACGCCCCGCGCAGGGCGGAACCATCCTGCACGCCTTCCGGCAATTCGCCGGGGGCAAAGCAGCCGCAGTCGCCAATGGACAGCCCGGTCGCCAGCGCGTATCCCAGCACGCCGAGAAACAGCAGGCACATGGCGGCTATGGCCGCCAGGCTACCGCGCACGGCGAACAGCAGCCCCACCCCGGCGATCACCTCTGCCAGGGGCAGCAGCAGCGCCACCGGCCCCACGGCCCACACGGGCAATATTCCGTAATGGTGGATGATTTCGGCAAATCCGCGCACGTCGGCCAACTTGGCACCGCCCGCCGCCATAAAGACCAGCGCCAGGGCCCCGCGCACCGCGCGCTGGCACCACACGCCGGACAGCAGCCGCAGCACGGCGTCGGCAAACGCGGTGAGCGCGCCTGACGGGACGGCAGACGGAGCGGCAACGCCCCCGGCAACCTGCCCGGCGTACCCGGTCCCCCTGCTGCTGCGTGGCGAGACATTTCCTGATAGCATGCTCCGGTGCTTACAGAGCAACGCCCCGGCGTCAAATAGATTGTTCCAATCCATTGATATGAAAAATATTTGTCCGCACAATACATCGACCGGCACGTCCGGCATGCCTGGTACGTCCGGCGACCCGCCCGTCAACGCACCGCCGCATGGGGCGGAACTGCGCGAGGGCTTCACCACCGGTTCCGCCATGGCCGCCGCCGCCATGGCCGCCCTGCGCCTGCTGTTGCGCGGCGAGGCCCCGGACAAGGTGCCCGTGCCGCTGCCGCCGTTCACCATCGACATTGAAAGCAGCGGGAACGGCGGGGGCGATGCAGCCCCGGCAGGCTGGCTGGACGTACCCGTGGAAGAAGTGACCCGCCTCGGCTCCGTGCACGCGGACATCCGCGCGGCACTGGGCGTGGTGATCAAGGACGGCGGCGACGACCCGGACGCAACCCACCGGGCGCGCATCGAGGCGCTGGTGGAATGTGCCCCCGCCGGTGTGGCTTTGCCGGAATGCGCGGACAATCCGACCGGGGACTGCGTGCCCGGCCTGCCCGATACGTCCGTTACGCCCGACTCGGCCAACCTGCCCGGCACGCCGGACCTGCTCCTGCCGTTTCCCGGTTGCGATGCGTCCATCGGTGCCCCCACCCCCACGCCGCGGCCCCCCCTTTCACCCGCCGCCTGCCCCCCCCACGCCGGAGTCACCGTGCTGCTGCGCGGCGGCAC
>NZ_VSMK01000401.1 GCF_011682075.1 Nitratidesulfovibrio liaohensis | reverse complement strand
CGTGGCGCATCACCCCGGCCATGCTGGAAACGCTGGAGCAGGCCCGCTACGGCGAGCACCCCTGCAACCTCGGCGCGCCGCTGGCGCACGACTACGCCGCCCGCTGGGGCGTGGCCGCATACATCGTGGACCCGCCCGTCACCGACGAGATGGACGAGGTGGCCCGCATTTCCGGCCTGCCCGCGCTGCCGCGCCGCAGCGTGTTCCATGCCCTCAGCCAGCGTTCCGCCGCACGGCGGGCCGCCGAACTGCTGGGCGTGGACTATGCGGCCAACCGCTGGCTGGTGGCGCACATGGGGGGCGGCATTTCCGTGGCGGCGCACCGCTGCGGACGCATCGTGGACGTCATCAACGCCCTGGACGGCGACGGGCCCATCGCGCCGGAACGCACGGGCCGCCTGCCGTCGCTGGGCGTGCTGTCGCTGGTGCAGGACGGCACCTACACCTTCGAGCAGCTGCGGCGCATCATCCTGCGCGAAGGCGGCATGTGGGCGCACTGCGGCACCAACGACCTGCGCGTGCTGGAGCGGCGCATGGACGGCACGGCCTGTGGTGAAGACGGTACGCCGGATGCTGGCGGCGCCCGGCCCGATGCCCACGCCGCGCTGGTGTTCGAGGCCGTGGCCTATACCGTGTCCAAGGAAATCGCCTCGCTGGCGCCCGCCCTGCTGGACGGCGGCAGTGGCGTCGGGTGCGGCGAGCACGTGGCGGACGCCGCCGCCTGCCCGCCGCGCATCGCGGGGGTGGTGCTGACGGGCGGCATGGCCCGTAGTGCCCGGCTGACGGAGCGGTTGCGTCAGCGGCTGCAATGGCTGGCCCCGGTGGTGGTGCTGCCCGAGGTGGAAGAGATGCACGCCCTGGCATCGGGCGTGCTGCGGGTGCTGCGCGGCCAGGAGATACCCGGCGACTATGTCTGAAGGGTACTGCTGCCTGCCCCGACGGGGCGCTTCTGGACTGGCCTGCCGTTGCTGGCCAGCATTGCGGCACCCGGCCCGATGCATTCCGGTCGGTCCGTGGGGGGCCGTTCTTCGGCATGCGCAGGGACCCCGCACAAATTCCCGTGCTTGACGCCGCCTGTGGGAACGTGTCTATGATGTGCCGCGCAACGCGCGTTCCGCACCTTTCGCTCCCTTTGCGGCGGACGCACCCAGAAAAGAGGCACGCATGGCATCTTCCAAGGACCTGATACTGGAGAACGCACGTATCCTTTTTGCCGCCAACGGCTTCAAGGGTACCACCATCGCACAGATTGCCAAGACGTCCAACGTGACGGATGCGGCCATCTACCGGCATTATCGTTCCAAGCAGGAAGTGTTCGACGTCATCGTCGATACCTATCTGGAAGAGTACCGGAAGCTGATGGCGGCCATCAAGGAACGGCAGAAGAGCGGCTACTGCCTGCTGGAAACGCTGATCCTGGACCATTGCGGATTCATCGACAAGCGCCTGACCGATACCCGGGTGCTGCTGAACACCTACACCACCATTCCCAGCGCCCGCGCGGTAATGGACGCGCTGTCCACCAGCCTGTTCCAGACCGTGGAGGCCTGCCTGATCCGGGGCATCCGCGACGGCACGGTGCGCGACGACATCGACGTGCCGGAAACGGCGCGCATCGTCGGCATCCTGCTGCTGGGGCTGAACCGCCGCCGCATCTTCTGGCCGGAAACGCCCGACCTCGCGCGCGGGGTGGTGGCCTTCTGCCAGCGCAGCATCAAGAGCTGACCGGACAGTTTGCGGCCTGGCATGGGGATGCGGCCTGGCCGCGCCGAGCATGCCGCGTTGACGCCTCTCCCCCGTACCCTTCGATTTTTGCCTTGGGCAAACGAAACGGCCCGTCCAGATGGACGGGCCGTCGTCATTCGCGGGGTGGGGTGGCAGGGCCGTTTTTCGCGCGTCCGGCACCAGCGAATCTGGACCGGTGGACGAAAGGCCGTCCGTTGGGCGAAAGGGCCGTGGGGATGCCGCGCCTACCTGCCGTCGTCCAGCCGCATGTCCGCCGGGGCCGTGGCCCGCACCGTGTGCCGGATGATGGCGGTGGCCCGCGGCGCAACATCCAGAGCCCACACCAGATGATGGTTTTCCGTGGCTGGCTTGGGATCGGATTCCACGCTGAGGCTGATGGCCGTGTCGCGCGGCTGCGGCTGCGGGTCTTCCACGCGCACGGACACCGGCGTGGCGCGCCGGTTGGCCACCTCGATGGTCCAGGCCCAGGTGCGGGTCTGCTGCTTGTTCACCAGCCCTTCGCGTCCGCTTTTGCGTTCGTCCAGGCGCATGGTGGCGGACACCATGGGGTCGCTGCCGAAGAAGATGTCGGCCTTGTCCTCGGACAGGCTGAAGGGCGCGCTGCCCACGCTGGCCCCGTCGGCCACGTACAGCGCCTCGCCCATGGGATAGTGGCGCGGTTCGGGCAGCGTGACGGAGGCGGTAAGGAAGGCGCGCGGGTCTGCCGCAGGGCGCACGGTGTGCCGGAAGGCGGCGGGCCATGTTTCGCCGCGCAGGGCCACGCGGG
>NZ_VSMK01000400.1 GCF_011682075.1 Nitratidesulfovibrio liaohensis | reverse complement strand
ACGGCGCAGGCCGGTCAGGCCGACGCGGGCCCGGATTCGCCTGCCGTTGCCGCGCCGCCTTCCGCCTTGCCCTCCGCTCCGCTGTCGCGCGAGGGCATCGTGGGCAACAGCCCGGCCCTTGATGCCGCGCTGGAACTGATGGCCGAGGCGGCGGCCAGTTCGGTCAACGTGCTGGTGCTGGGCGAAACAGGCACCGGCAAGGAACTGTTCGCCCGCGCCGTGCACCGCAACAGCGCGCGGGCTACGGGTCCGTTCGTCACCCTGGACTGTGCGTCGCTGACCGAAAACCTGGTGGAAAGCCAACTCTTCGGCCATGTACGCGGGGCCTTCACGGGTGCGGACCGCAGCCGCGACGGGCTATTGCGCCTGGCCCACGGGGGGACGTTGTTTCTGGATGAAATCGGCGACCTGCCCCTGTCCATCCAGGGGGCCTTCCTGCGGGCGCTGGAACTGCGGCGCTTTCGCCCCGTGGGCGCCAGCAGGGAAGTGGAGAGCGACTTCCGCCTGGTGGCTGCCACCAACAAGGATCTGCACGAAATGGTGCGGCTGGACATGTTTCGCAGCGACCTGCTGTACCGGCTGCGCGGCCTGACCATCACCCTGCCTCCGCTGCGTGAGCGCACGGAAGACCTGCCGGAGTTGTGCGCCTGGGCGGTGGACCGGTTCTGTCAGCGGCACGACCTGCCCCCCAAGTTTCCCGCCGAGGATTTTCTGGAAACCGTGGCCAGCTACCCGTGGCCGGGCAACGTGCGCGAACTGGTGCACGCCGTGGAGCGCGCCTGTGCAGCCGCCCGCGACGAAACCACCCTGTACGCACGGCAGTTGCCCACCGAGATCCGGGTGCGGGTTGCCCGCGACAGAATGGAAGGCCACGCGGCGGGGCTGGCGGAATGGGCGGGGTCGGCAGCCGCCCCGGCCACAGCCAGGCAGACAGGCATCCCCATGGCGGGGCACGTGGCGTTGCATCCCGCACCGGGCACTACGGAACGGGGGGCGACGGTTTCCGGGGCGGGCTGGCCTGCCGATGCCATGCATGAGTGGCCACAGCACGCCAACGGGGCAGGCATCGTTCCGGAATGGCCCGGCGCCGCCGCGCCCACCCTGCCGCAATTTTCCGGGTTGCAGGCCGTGGCCGGAGCGGAAAATGCACCCGGCGCGCCGGGTCTGCCTGGACAGGCGGCCAGCGACCAGCGGGGATTTGCGCCGGGCACATCCCCGCCCACCCTGCGCGCCCACAAGGCCGATGCGGAACGCGCCTACGTGGCCCGCCTGCTGACCCACTGTCGCGGCGACATCCGCGAAGCGGCGCGACTGGCCGACGTTTCTCGCGGGCACTTCTACGAACTGCTCAAAAAGCACGACCTCGGAAAAACCGACTGACCGAGCCCTTCGATGGCTGGCCGGACAAAACAGACGGCTGGCCAGGCAAGACGGGCAGGCAGACCGCACACGTACCAGCCCCCGCCGGATTCATCGCCGCGCCGCGCCCGCCATCCGGGCGCGGCGCAACGTTTCTCCCTTTCCGTCCTTTCGTCCCCCAGATCAATGACGACAAGCCCCCTTTCCGGCGCGGAGCGGGCAACCGGAAAGGGGGCAATACGGAGCCAGCCACGAGTGGGGGGAACCCGTGACGATGTTACGTTACGACCAATGGCGACAGTCATCCATTATTTTTACATCTTTTGCGTGAGACAACTTCAGATGCGGGAATATCGGAAAACAATAGCTGACACCCATTTTCCATGCACTGCAAAAGATGCGTGAAGCGATGACGCCGCTCCGCGCCCTCATTCCGCATGACATCAGGCGTTCTTCTTCGTCATGCGGCATAAAACTTTCGCATTTATCGCCCTCTCTCCGCGCACACTCCTGCCTGCATTCCAACCTCGCGCCCCCCCTGCCTGGCCGGTCAGATACCGGGCCAGGCACGATCCCTCAGGGCGAAATGACCAAAATTCTCCCAAAAACCTTCATGCCTTGCGACTAACCCTATTGCGCATGACGGCCAAAACAATGTAGTGTTACATGTAGTATCGCCGTAAAAGCAGAAAGTGCGGGTTTACCCGCGCCATGTTTTTTTGAAATCAATATGCGCTCTCCTATCCACGTGTCCGGTGGGGGGGCCAACGAGGAGGACTGTCATGAAGGAAAGGAAATCGCAAAAACGGCGCTGGCTCGCGTTCTGCGCGCTGGCGGCCGTGCTGGGGCTTGCGATCGGGGGGCCGGCGCAAGCGCAGGAAGTGACGCTGAAAGACTCGGTCGTCAACACCCTTGAAACGCATCCTCGCCTCAAGGCCTTCCAGGAAAACCGCCAGGCCGCCGAACACGACGTTGACCGCGCGCGTGCCGGCTGGTTCCCGCGCCTTGACGTGCGTGGCGGTGTGGGCGTGGAACAGTACAATGACGTAACCGTCCAGACAACCCCACCTTTTCAGGCGAGCGGTCATCAAGTAGACATCAGTGAACTGGCTTAGACCGGGTTGTTCTTTGACATGCCTTGCGGCAGCAGGGCCTTGAGGTCGTCCTGGCTGC
>NZ_VSMK01000399.1 GCF_011682075.1 Nitratidesulfovibrio liaohensis | reverse complement strand
AAGCCCGCCGCAGCCCGGCCTGTTCCCCGACGGCCGCGAACGGCTCACGCCGCAATTCTAAGGGCGTCGCCGCTTCCCAAGGCCAGGCCCACTACGGCACAACACCGCAGACCGGCGGCAACAACCGCCCGGCACCGCCGCACCTGCCCGCCCCCGTCCTCGGTCCGCCAGTCTGCCCGTCGAGCCAGGCGTGCCAGCCGGGCAGACACAAGAGTGCCTGGGCACGAGTGCACGGGATCAATTGTTCTTCAGACACTCCGTGAAAAAGCACAGCACGTCGTCCCAGGCTCTGGCCTCGGTGCGCGGGCAGTGCCACGACGCTTCGGCGTCGAACGCCGTCCCGTAGGCCGCATTGCAGAAGCCGTGGCCCGCACCCGCGTGCAGCACCACCCGGCAATCCACATTGGCAGCAGACATCTCGCGGACAAAGGGTTCAACGTCGCGCAGCGGAATGACATGGTCGTGCCCGGCCAGATGCACCAGCACCGGGCAATGCGCCGCGCCGGGCACCACCGGCTGCGACGAGGAAAGGTATCCGTACATGCTGGCCGCGCCGCGCAGGGGGGCACCGGCGCGGACCAACTCCAGCGTGGCCCCTCCGCCCAGCGAAAACCCCATGGCCAGCAGACGGGCCGCGTCCACGCCGGGCACACCGGCCAGCGCGTCCAGCCCGGCTCGCGCGCGCAGGTGCAGCAGCGCCCTGTCGTCACGCAGGGGGCGCAGGCAGGCGCGGGCCTGCTCGATGTTCGTGGGGCGCAGCGCGGTGCCGTACAGGTCGGCGCACAGCACGGCATACCCGGCCTGCACCAGCCGTGCCGCGCTGCGGAACAGGTAGTCGCCAAGGCCGGTGTATTCGTGCAGCAACAGCACGCCGGGCACGCCGCCGCGCGGCCCTTCTCGATCCACTGCCCCGAAACCGCCCGGCAGGAACAGACGCCCCTCGCAGGCCACCGTGCCGTAGCCCGGTCCCGATGCACTTTCCACGTTGGCCGAACGGGCCAAACTGGCAGAACTGGCGGGCGCGGCATAGGCCACCGCCCTGCCCGCCCACGCCAGCGAATCGTCGGCAAACAACCCGACCGCCCCGCTCCACGCGCCCATTCCGACATCCTTCCTGTCCATCAAGCTTCCCCGGTGGCGGTCACGCGCCATATGCAGCGACGCCCGGCGGATTCGCCGGACGTCGCGTTTCGATCTTTGGCTGCCTGACCTTCCTTGAAGCAAAGGACACGCCAAGCCAGTGGCGAGAGCCTGTTGCCGCTATGAGAATTTTTGTTCTCTGCCAAGAAAGAATGATTTTTTATGAAGGGAGTATACTCTTAGCGTATTCGACCGGAATAAAAAATCATTCTGACGCAGGCAGAGGACAAAAAGGCCATAGCGGCACAGGCTCTACGGTTCGATGCGCGAACCCAGCACCCCAAGAAACTTACGCATCCACTCGGGGTGCGCGGGCCACGCGGGCGCGGTAACCACATTGCCGTCCACGCAGGCATTGGTGAACGTGTCATTCACCTCGCACCACGTGCCGCCCGCCCCTTCGATGTCCGGCTTCACGGCAGGGTACGCGGTGCAGGTCAGCCCCTTGACCACGCCCGCCGTCACCAGCAACTGCTGGCCATGGCACACGGAGGCGATGGGCTTCTTGGCAGCCGCCATCTCGCGCACGATCTCGACCACGCGCGGGTTCAGTCGGATGTATTCCGGGGCGCGGCCACCGGGAATCACCAGCGCGTCGTAGTTCGCCGTGTTCACGGCGTCGAAGTCGGCGTTCAGGGTAAAGTTGTGGCCCGGCTTTTCGGAGTAAGTCTGGTCACCCTCGAAGTCGTGGACCGCCGTGCGCACCTGCTGGCCCGCCTTCTTGCCGGGGCACACCGCGTGCACGTCGTGGCCCACCATCAGCAGCATCTGGAACGGCACCATGACTTCGTAGTCTTCCACGAAATCGCCCACCAGGAACAGAATCTTCTTCACTGCCATGTCGTGCTCCTTTGCTGCCGACGCGCGCGGTGCGGCCCGTGGCCGCCGCCGGGCGTGCCGGTCGGGGGTTGGGGAAGAGGAGGTACGCGCCTGATCGGCGCAACGCTTGCGCCCACGGCTTGCGTCCCTGCGCGAAATGGTTATTGAAGTGCCAACCAAGGGGACGCCGCAGGATCCGGTTCCCGCCGGTCGGCTGAAGGTGCATGCTCATGGATGGACTCATGGATGGGCCCATGGATTGCTCATGGACGCAGACGCCACCGCGCGGGAGTGTTTGCGCATTCTAGCAATAGCGCGTTCGGCGGCTGCTTACAACCGCAACCATACAGCAGTCAGGTCGGAGCACCGACCGACACGCAAAGGTAACACCCATGCCCATGTACGAATTCTCCTGCCAGGGGTGCGGCGCCGTGTTCGAGGAACTGTGCGCCCGCGATGCCGAAACCTGCGCCTGCCCCGCTTGCGGTGCCCAGGGCTCCCGGATGATGTCCGCCGCCACCCCCAAGCTGCGGGCGGGCAGCCCGTTCACCAGCACCCCGCGCAACGCCGGGGCCGGGGC
>NZ_VSMK01000398.1 GCF_011682075.1 Nitratidesulfovibrio liaohensis | reverse complement strand
GGGCGTGCTGCTGGCAGCAGCGCTGCGTGCCCGCGTGGCGGACATGCCCGCCGCGCTGCGTCTGGCGGGCCTTGCCCTGGCGCTTGCCCTGGCCGGTGAACTGGCCGGTCGGGTGCTGTTCTTCGGCCTGTACGCCCGGATGGGCCTGTAGGCCCGAAACCCTGTGGAACCGGCTGGTCGGGGGGCGTCCGTGCTCCCCGGCCAGCCATGCCCACACCGTGCAAGGAGGCGTCATGGCCCAGTGCAGGAATGATATTGCCGCTTCTTCCGTCCCTGACGGCAGACCCGTTGCCCCGAACATGCGTTCCGGCCCCGTGCCGTTCATGGCCCACGCCGTGGCGTTGCGCTTTCTGGGGCAAGTGTTCCTGAATGGTCCGGTGGACGGCGGGCTGGTGCGCGCCCTGCGCGAGGGACTGTTTGCGGAATGGCCCGTGACGTCTGCCGGCACGACCACCCGCCAGGCGCTGGAAATGCTGCGCGGTCTCGCCGGACCTGCCGCGGCGGCCGTGTACCCCGGTGGGGACGACGCCCGCTGGAACGCGCTGGCGCAGGATCTGGAGCGCGACCATGCCCAATTGTTCGTCGGGCCGGAGATTGCCGTGCCGCCGTGGGAATCGGTGTGGCGGGACAAGGACCGGCTGCTGTTCGGCGAATCCACCTTTGCCGTGCGCGCCGCCTATGCCCGCTTTGGCCTGGGGGCCGACCGCCCCGGCAACGAGCCGGACGACCACCTGGGGCGCGAATTCGGTTTTCTCGGCCATCTCGCCGGGCTTGCCGCGTCGGGGCCGGAGTCCCCGAAGTTCCCTTCGTCCGAATCCCCCTCGTCCCCGGAACTCGCAACGTCCAAGGGATTCCCGACGTTCATGCCGGACACGCTTGACGCGGCCCGCGCTTTTCTGGACGATCATCTCCTGATGTGGGTGCCGATGGTGCGCGAGGCCATGCAGCGTGCCGCCCGCACCCCCCACTATGTCGCGCTGGGCCTGCTGGCCGAAGGCGCGGCAAGGGACCTGCATGCGGATATCCACGCCCTGCGCGCCGCAAAGGCTGCTGCCCCGGCCATCATCACCCGTCCGTCCGGTGCCTGATCCGCACCCGGACCACCTCCGCGAACGCGCACGCCGGTCGCGCCGTTCCCGTTGCGCGCTGTCGGCGTTTTCGCCTTGCGTTTCGCGCATTCCCCGCGCTTCGTTGCCGCTGCTGCTCCGGCTGCTTCCTGCCCTGCTGGTGCTGCTGTCCGTCCTGTGCCCCGTCGCCCCGGCCCATGCCCGCGAGGTGGTGGTGGGCATCTACGACATGGAGCCGCTGTCCATGCGCGGCGCCGATGGCCGGGTGCAGGGCATCGTGGTGGACGTCATGGACGCCGTGGCCCGCGACGAAGGCTGGACCGTGCGCTACGTGTACGATGACTGGGACCGGCTGATGCCCATGCTGGAAGATGGCCGCATCGACGTGCTGGCCCCCATCGCCTTTTCGGAAACGCGCACCGCCTACCGCTACAACCGCGACTATCTGGTCATCGACTGGGGGCAGATATGGGTGCGGCGCAGCACCCGCGTGGACATGCTGTTCGACCTGCAGGACAAGCTGGTGGGCGGGGTGTCCATGAGCATCTTTCCCGCCGGGTTCGAGGCCTTTGCCCGCCGCTTCGGCGTGCAGTACCGGCAGCGCGACTATCCCGACTACTCGGCCCTGCTGGACGCCCTGAACCGGGGCGAGGTGGACGCCGCCGTCATCCCCCGGTTCATCGGCACCCATCACGAGCGGCGCGGCACCGCAGAGCCCGCGTCCATCGTGTTCAGCCCGTTCGAGATGCGCTATGCCGCCATGCGGGGCCGGGCCGACGACATCATGGACGCCCTTGACCGTCGTCTGGCGGCCTACAAGGCCGACAAGGATTCGGCGTACCATCGCAGCCTGAACCGCTGGATACGCGTCGATGCGCCGGTGCTGCCCGCCTGGCTGCCCTATGCACTGGGCGCCGCCGCCGTGCTGCTGCTGGCGCTGGCCGGGGTGAACAAGGCCCTGCGCGGGCAGGTGCGCCGCCAGACCGAACAACTGCGCGCCGCCAACGCGGACCTGGCCGTCTCGCGCGACCAGATCCGCACCCTGCTCGCCTACCAGCAGCAGGCGGCGGAAGACATCCGGCGGCGCATCTCGCGCGAGGTGCACGACGAACTGGGCCAGAACCTCACCGCCCTGAAGTTCGGGCTGCACCGGCTGGGGCGGGTGGTGCCGGAGGGAGACGGCCCGTCGCGTGAGCGCCTTCTGTCCATGATCCGCCTGACCGAGGACACCATAGAGGCGGTGCGGCGCATCTCGCGCGAATTGCGGCCCGGCCATCTGGACGACATCGGCCTGCTGGCCGCCTCGCAGTGGCTGGTGCAGGATTTTTCGGCCAACACCGGCATTGCCGTGCACTTCGACGGCCCGGAACAGGGTGACGACCCCGGGCGTGGCGGTGGCCCCACGCCGGTTGACGGCCCCGGACAGGGCGATGCTTGCGGGCAGGCCGCCGGTGCGGGAGCGGGCCGGGAACGGCAG
>NZ_VSMK01000408.1 GCF_011682075.1 Nitratidesulfovibrio liaohensis | reverse complement strand
CGTGGCCCTGGCCGCGCTGTTCATGCAACTGGCCGATGCGGACCACCCCCCGGCTGCGGCCACGGCGGCCATACCTGTGCTGCTGCCCCTGCCCATGCCGCCGCTGCTGCTGCCGCTGCACATGGCCTGGGGTGCCGTGGTGGCCGTGCTGGCGGCCATGGCGTGGAACGGCGTGTGGTTCGCCTATCCGGCACCGGAAGGGGAGAACTGCCCCAAGTGCCTGGGGTTGCACCAGGACAGGACGGAAGGCGGCGCCTTCCTGGCCTGCGTGCTGGGGGCGGCGCTGATGGCGCTACGCCCCCTGGGCAACGCGGTGTACGAGGCCGGGCTGGGCATATTGGGGCTTGGCGGGCTGCTCCTTGTGCTGCACCCGGTACTGACCGCCCTGTCAAACGCGCGGGCGGGGGCCCGGACGAATGGGCAGACGAGTGGGCGGACGAGTGCGGGACAGCGCTGACCCCCCCCAATCCCGCCCCGCCGCCCTTGCGCCGCCGCGCCCTGCCGCGCACGTGTACAGTCACGAAAAATATGTTATGCGGCACCAAAGCCTATAACAGCAAGCACTCTCGCTTGCCGTGACCGACAAGGAGGCTGCAATGGCACACGAAACTCGGACCACCCTGAACATCCGGTGTATCGGCGGATTGCTGCTGGCGGCCCTGCTGGCCGTGGGCTGCTGCATGGCCGTGGCCCTGCCCGCGCAGGCTGCCCCGGCGGATGCCGCAAAGCTGGTGCTGCCCGGCGACATCACCCTGGCCCAGGCGCAGAAGGTCATCGCCGCCGCGCAGGCCAAGGCCGTGGAACAGGGCACGCTGATGAACATCGCCGTGGTGGACGCCGGAGGCAACCTGAAGGCGTTCGCGCGCATGGAAGGGGCGTTTCTCGGCAGCATCGACATTTCCATCGGCAAGGCCCGCACCGCGCGCTTCTTCAACATGTCCACCAAGGAACTGGGGGACGCGGCCCAACCGGGCCAGCCGCTGTACGGCATAGAGGTGACCAACGGCAATCTGGTCATCTTTGGCGGGGGTGAACTACTGCGCGCCAAGGACGGCACCATCATCGGGGCCGTGGGGGTCAGCGGCAGTTCCGTGGAAAACGACATGGCGGTGGCCAAGGCTGGCGTTGCCGCGCTGAACTAGCGCGCCACATCCACGCAGCATGCAAAAGGCCCCCGGCATCGTGCCGGGGGCCTCGTTCATGGCAACTTTCGGACAGAACCAGGTGGGAACAGACCGGTTCGGGCGGGGCCGGGCGGGGCCGGGCAAAAGCGGGCAACTCCGGCGCGGGGCAACCGGCAGCGGCCCGTAGCCATCCAGACCGTACCGTGATTAGGGCCGCCCTACTCCGCCTTCCACTCCACCGGGGCCAGCACGCCCGCCGCCACCAGTTCGCGCACCACGGGGATGCACTCGTCGGCGGGCACGCCTATGCGGTCGGCAATCTGCACCAGGTCCAGCGTGCCGTCCGCATAAGCCAGGTAGTCGATGATGATGTTCACCTTGTTGCAGTACCCGTTCTTCATGGAAGTGGTGGGGTACAGACCGCGTTTGCCCAATTGCGGCTCGCACAGGCAGGTGGTGCGCCAGGTGCGGTTGTTCTCGATGATCTCGAGGCAGCGCGCCAGCGTGGTGAACGAATTGTCCAGCCCCGCCGGGGACACCACGGAAAGGTCATCCAGCGAGGTATGGTACTCCGGATAGTGCCGGTACAGGCTGCGCGCAAAGGGGATGATGGGCAGGTCCACGCCGGGGCTGTTGTACTGGCGCTCGTCGCTGGCCCGGTCCAGAAAGGTGTACCGCTTGAAGTCCGGGTGGTAGGCGCCCAGCACGTGCAGCAGGGTGCGGTCGGACAACGTATTGCCCTGGCGCGAGGGCAGGTACGACCAGGCGCGGTCGTCGCCCGTGCAGCTCAGCACGAAACCCGCCACCACGTTGCGCTGCATCTCGGCCAGATGCTGGCTGAGGTACCAGATTGTGCCGATGGTTTCCGGCACGAACACCAGCAGGTACGACAGTTCGCGGTCGCGCTGCATCAGGTGGCGGGCCATGGCCGTTTGCAGCACCGGCCCGGAAAGCTCGTTGTTGGCCATGGAGGGGTGGCAGACGTAGGTGGACAGCACCACCGTCTTTTCCGAACGGCCGGGGAGGAACAGATCGGCGCAGGTCATGTGGCCGGGGGCCAGGGTGGAATCGATCACCACCCGGAACGGGCCGGGGCCAAGCGCCTCGCGCTTTTCATGTGCGATGCAGAAGCCCCAGGTGCGCTTGTAGTACGAGGTGACGTAGGGAATGGCGTCCGGCTGGTCGGGCAGCGAGTAGAGCCGGGCATCAAGTTCCTCTCGGGTCACCACGGTGTCCACCGGCTCGGAATAGCCCACCACGTGCAGGTTGCTGGCCTTGAAATCGATCAGCCGGTTGCCTTGCATGTCGGCCACCCAGGCATCGCGAATGTTCCACTCGTCCGGCACGGTCCAGTCGAAACACTGCGTGCCGCTGGGCACCTCGTGCAGGCGCAGGCCCGGCAGCAAATCTCCAAGGTAGCGCAGCGTCTCGCGCACCCCGTCACCGGTAAGGCTCCTGCAAATGGGAAAGAGGTCCGCCATCCAGCGGTACATCTCCTGCCCGGGACTCACTGCGTCCATATCCTTCCTTCGGCCCGCGCGGCTGGCCGGGCGATGATCCATGCCACCACCCAGGCGCCGTCAAAGGCCCCCCGCCCTGCATCGCACCCCGCGCACTGCGGCAGCGTGATGCGGCATGAAAAGGTACCGACGCGACGCCCACGGGCAACCCCTTGCCGAATGCGGCGCGCGTCTGCCCGCACTGCGGCTGCGGACACGCCAAACGGGCGCTTCGCACATGCAAGGCGCCATGCAGCGAGGGCACAGTCCCCCTGCGGAACGCCCTTCTACTGCACCGTTGAAACGTGTTCAAGCGACAGAAATGCTACGGAACCGACTTCTTGGCACAACACTGCCATGCGACAGGAGAAAATATTCATGCACAGCCCATGGATAGGCCGCACCAGTCACGTTTCCCGCCACCGTGAAACACATGAGACATCCCTCGGAACTGAAACGGATGTTCCAGAGGCCAGCCGCAACACCCCCGGAATCGCCAACCGTACCGCGCGCCCCGTGGCATGGCGGCAGTCGCGCCACCCTGTCCCGCATGTCCTTCGCGGCAACGCGCGAACCGCGTACCAAATCCGCCCCCGCCGCCAGCCCCGCATGGCCAGCCGCACGCATCGCGCACAAAACCGCGTCCCCGGTGCACGATACCGGCGGTAACGACATCCCCCGCGCGGGAATTCATGCGCCATCGCCTTGCCGTAACCGGGGCTCCAGTGTAGGCTGCGTTCCGCCGCGCCAACAGGTGTGGCAACGCGACACACGCAAACACTCTCATCCTTGACGGCACCATCTCCGCATGCAGCACACAGACGTCGAATCCGCCGCCCCCAAACATCCCTCACCGTGGAAGAAGCACCTGCGTTCGCTGGGCAAGGTTGCGGTGTTTGTCGTTTTCTGCGGGGCGGTGTGGCTGCTGTACAACGAAGTCAGCAAATACCACATCGACGAAATCCGCGCGAGCATGCGCCAGATGCCCATGACCAGCATCGTGGCCTCCATCGTGCTGATGGTGTTCAACTACCTGGTGCTGGTGGGGTACGACGCGCTGGCCCTGCGCGCCATCAACAAGCCGCTTTCCATGGCCCGCACCGCCCTCGTTTCGTTCGTGGGCTGCGTGACCAGCTACAACTTCGGGGCGCTGCTGGGCGGCAGTTCGGTGCGCTACCGGTTCTATTCGGCCTGGGGCTTTTCGGTGGTGGACGTGGTGCGCCTGGTGGTCATGCTGGCCATCACCTTCTGGGTGGGCGCGCTGGGCGTGGCCGGGGCCGTGTTCATCATCCAGCCGCTGCCGGTGCCCGAGTCGCTCGACATTCCAGTGCGCGACGTGCGCCTGCTGGGCGTGGTGCTGCTGGCGCTGACAATCGGCTACCATGTCCTGACGCTGGTGGCGAAGCACCCCATACGGGTCATGGGCAAGGAATTCGCGCTGCCGCCCTTCCGGCTGGCCATCATGCAGACGCTGGTGGCGGGGCTGGACCTGGTGGTGGCGGCGGCCTGCCTGTTCGTGCTCATGCCCGCAGACCTCGGGCTGGACTTCATCCAGTTTCTTTCCGTGTACCTGATGGCCATCGTGGCCGTGGTGCTCAGCCACGTGCCCGGCGGCGCGGGCGTGTTCGAACTGGTCATCCTCAGCCTGTCGCACACCCATTCGCCGCAGACGGTCATTGCCGCGCTGATCTGTTTCCGGTTCATCTACTACCTGCTGCCGCTGCTGTTCGCCGCCGTGCTGCTGGGCGGACACGAACTGCACCTGCGCCGCCACGAGGCTGAACGGATGCTGGACGAGGCGGGCCGCTGGACCGACGCCCTGTCGCACACCCTGATGGCCTACCTGGCCTTTGCCGCAGGGCTGATCCTGCTGTTCTCCAGCGCCATCCCAGTGGCGGCGGACAGCCGCGCCGCGCTCGTGGCCAGCGTGCCGCTGTGGGCCATGGAATCTGCCCATTTTCTGGGGGCTGTCGCGGGCGTGGGGCTGCTGCTGCTTTCACGCGGGCTGCAACGCCGCCTGGCTTCCGCATGGCTGCTGGTGACAGCCCTGGTGGTGCTGGGCATCGCCAGTTGCGTACTGAAGGGGCTGGACTGGCAAGAGGCCACCTTGCTGGCGCTGGTGCTGACATCGCTGTGCGTGACCCGGCGGCGCTTTTTCCGACGCACGTCCCTGCTGCGCGAACGGTTTACCGTGCGCTGGATGGTGGCGGTGCTGCTGGTGGTGGGCTGTGCCCTGCTGCTGGGCCTGTTCGTGCACGCCCGCGTGCCTTACGCCCACGAGCTGTGGTGGACCTTTGCGGCAGACAACGACGCCGCCCGCCTGCTGCGCGCCTTTGGCGGCATAGCCATCGTGTTGGCGGTGTTCATTATGCGTCGTCTGGCCTTCCCGCTGCACGGGCGGTTTGGCGCATTCACGGCAGCGCGGCGCGAACGGTTCCGGCGCATCTACCGCGCGGCCCAGCGCATCCGCGAAAACGCCCTGCGCCGCAAGAAGCCTGGCCGCCCCGATCAGCCCGATCAGCCCGATCATATCGACAAGCCCGGAAACGCTTAGGGCACCCCACGCATTTCGCGCGCACGACGCGGCACGGTACGACAACAGGACGACAAAGGGGCGGCGCCGCAATACGGCATCGCCCCGTTTTTCATGCGCCGCACGCAGGCGGCGCCACATTGCAGACGTTCGCCGCCCTAGTGTGACGACAGCAACACCTCGTCCCGCCCGTCGCGCTCGCGCAGCAGCACGTCCACCTGCTCGTTGCGGCCCGTGTTCACGACGCGGCCCACGTAGTCGGCGTGGATGGGCAGTTCGCGGTGCCCCCGGTCCACCAGCACCAGCAGTTCCACGCGGCGGGGCCTGCCATAGTCCAGCAGTGCTTCCAGCGCGGCGCGGATGGTGCGCCCGGTGAACAGCACATCGTCCACCAACAGCACATCGCGTCCGTCCAGATCCACGGGAATGTCCGACGGCCCGATGGCGGGCTTGGCGGACAGGGTGGTCCAGTCGTCACGGTACAGGTTGATGTCCAGCGCGCCCGAAGGCAGCGCGCAGCTAAGGCGTTCGGCAATGATGCGACCGAGGCGGGCCGCAATGTCGGCCCCCCGCCGCTGGATGCCCACAAGCACAAGGCCCGCGCAGTCGCCATGGCGTTCCAGCACCTGATAGGCCAGGCGCTCCAGTGCCCGGCGCATTTCCTCTTCCGTCAGCAGAATGGTCTGTTCCATCGGGTTCACCCGTTCGGTGGGAATTGGTAGCTATCTTCATTGCTAACCGGTTTCCGGCTGCTTGGCAAACCGACCACGGTCCGGCTTTGGAGCCGCGACGGTGCACTGTTACGGTTACCAGTCGGCACCGCATGGTCATTGCGCGGTCATTCGGTTGGCCTTTTCACCAGTTCTGCGGTAGGGTATGGCTTAACGTCGCCACAGGCCGCAAGGAAACGGACATGATCACCCTCGAACACGACGCACGGGGCATTCTGGAAGAATACTTTTCGGAAAATCCCCAAAGCCCCATCCGCATCTACGTTTCGCCTCGCGGCAGCAAGGGGCCGCACCTTGTGCTGGGCCCCGACGAACCCACCGAACGAGACCATGTGGTGCAGGTGAACGGCTACACCTTCTGCATCAGCCAGCGGCTGGCCCAGCAGGTAGGCGCCGTGCGCATCCGGGCGCGCAACGCCGGCTTCGAAGTGGTTTCCGAACGCCCCCTCAGCGCGCGCACGTCCGACGCATCCTGAGGCCGCCCAGCCCGGCAGCACACACCGTTTGCCGTGCCCGTCCGACAGGCTCACCCTCTCCCGCTGCCCATCCATGAGTCCCAGGGGTTGCATTCGTGCAGCCCCTTCTTGCTGGCGTTGTTGCCGCTTCGGCCAGCCGTCCGCTCCGCAATCCATAGACGCTCGCTATAGCCATGCGCGCGATGCATTGACAAACACCCCTCGGATACGTACTTGTTGCTCTCCGCACATCCAACAGTGGAGGACACATGTTCGAAATCACCGAAAACGCCCGCAAGGAGCTTGATGCCTACTTTGCGGACAAGCAGAAGAACCCCATCCGGGTCTACCTTGCCCCCGGCGGCTGAAGCGGTCCCCGGCTGGCCCTGGCTCTGGATGAGCCTAACGATACCGACAAAGTCTTCGAGGAAGGCGGCTACACCTTCTGCGTGAACGCCGAACTTCTGACCATGGCGGAATCCATCCGCATCGACATCAGCTACATGGGATTCTCGGTGGAATCCGGCAAACCGCTTGGCGGCGGCAGCAGCTGCGGCGGCTGCGGCAGCGCTGGCAGCTGCGGCTCGTAACCACCAGGAATCCGGATCATACGCACACGCAACGGCCCTCTTCGGAGGGCCGTTTTCTTTTGCCGCCGGGACAACCGGCCTGGGCCGCGCCCGGCACGGCTGGCAGCACGGCGGGAACAACCGGAATCCCCCTGTTTTCCACACCTGCCACACCTGCCGCACTTGACGCGGTGGCGGGTGCGCGGGCATCTTCGCGCATCATCCACGCCGGAACGCCCACGGAGCCATCATGACCTTCAAGGAAACCGTCATCCTCGCCATCAAGCTTGCCCACCGGCAACAGCAGGAACTGGTCGTCGGCCGCGAGGACGGACGCTGGGAGATCGTGCCCATCACCGATGCCCGCTCCGACCAGTTGCGCCCCAGCGTCATCGTGACCGGCGCCGGGCTGAAGTACCCGGAGCACGAAGACCTGTACGCCCGGCTGGTGGCCGAAGGGGCCTGAGCGAAACGTGGCGCGGGTGCGGCACCATCCGCCCTGACGCCTCACCCCGCCGCCAGGCGGCCACATCCCGGTTGCATCCTGCCGATAGAACGCCACCTGCTAACGCATGACGGCCCGCACCCCTAGGGAGGGGCGCGGGCCGTCTTTCGATCAGGTCACGCTATTGGGGGATGGCGTCAGGCCAGTTCATTCCATTGCCAAAGCCATTCGTTAACGCTTCACGTTGGTGGCAACCCACCCCGCAAAGGCATTCATGAACTTGGCGCCGAACTCACGCATGGAGGCGTCCGTCAGGGCGCCATCGGGGCCGAACAGCTTGTCCGCACCGCCGATGTACGCTTCCGGCTGCTGCAACGGGGGCATGTTCAGGAATACCAGCGACTGGCGCAGGTGATGGTTGGCGCCGAAGCCGCCGATATTGCCCGGCGACACGCTGACGATGGCCGCGGGTTTGCCGTTCCATACGCTGCTGCCGTACGGGCGCGAGCCCACGTCCAGCGCGTTCTTGATGGTGGCCGACATGGAACGGTTGTATTCCGGGGTGAGGAAGAGCACGGCGTCCACGCCCTTGATGGCCTTGCGGAAATCGGTCCAGGCGGCGGGCGGGGTGCCCTCGTCGTCCAGGTCCTGATTGTACAGGGGCAGGCCGCCCACTTCCACGAATTCGAAACGCAATGCGGGCGGGGCCAGTTCCACCAGGGCCCTGGCCATCTTGCGGTTCAGCGAATCCTTGCGCAGGCTGCCCACGATGACGGCGACGGTGAATATGGTGCTCATGGTGTCTCTCCTGTGGTTTCGGGTATCGCCGTGTTCCCGGCGGGTACGCCAGCCGGGTGGAGAAACGACGTTACCGGTAGAATACTACCGGAACGCGGCCGGGGCAACGTTTGCCCGCAATTTTTCACGTATGCGCTCGCACGGTGCAGCAGGCGGGGTGTACGCGCATTCCGCGTGACATCCTGTGCGCAAGCCTGTGCACAATGGCCCGCGCGCAACGCACTCCGGCTCGCAGGCTGATTTCCGCGCCCCGCTGCCCGCACCTCCGCTCCTCACGCCTCCGCGGCTCCCCCTGTCCCCGCCCCACTCACCCGCGTCATCAGCGCACCGTTGCGCACGCAAAAGGGGCCGCCCCTTTCGGAACGGCCCCTGTCTGACAGGCAAGGCAATGAGGCTGGCGGCTACTTCTTGTGCAGCCAGGGCATCATGCCGCGCAGCTTGCCGCCCACCTTCTCGATCTGGTGGTCGGCCTCGATGCGGCGGGTGGCCTTGAAGCCGGGGTACCCGGCCTTGGCCTCGAGGATGAAGTTGCGGGCGAAGGTGCCTTCCTGGATTTCCTGGAGCACCTTCTTCATTTCCTTCTTCGTTTCCTCGTTCACGATGCGGCGGCCGGTGACGTAGTCGCCGTATTCCGCGGTGTCGCTGATGGAGTGGCGCATCTTGGCAAGGCCGCCCTCGTAGATGAGGTCGACGATGAGCTTCACTTCATGCAGGCACTCGAAGTAGGCGATTTCGGGCTGGTAGCCCGCTTCGACCAGGGTTTCGAAACCGGCCTTGATGAGCGACGAAAGACCGCCGCACAACACCGCCTGTTCACCGAACAGGTCGGTCTCGGTTTCTTCCTTGAAGGTGGTTTCGATGACGCCGGAACGCGCACCACCAACGCCCTTGGCATACGCCAGAGCCTTCTCCATGGCCTTGCCGGTCGCATCTTGGTGGATGGCGACGAGGCAGGGGACGCCGCCCCCCTCGGTGTAGGTGCGGCGAACGAGATGGCCCGGGCCCTTGGGGGCGATCATGAAGACGTCGACGTCCTTCGGGGGCTCGATCTGGCCGAAGTGGATGTTGAACCCGTGGGCGAACAGCAGCGCGTCGCCCGGCTTCAGGTTCGGCTTGATTTCCGCTTCGTAGATCGCGGCCTGTACCTGGTCGGGGAGTAGGATCATGATGAGGTCGGCCTTGGCTGCGGCCTCGGCCACGGGTAGCGGCGCAAAGCCGTGTTCCTTGGCGAGTTCGTAGTTGGCCCCGCCGGGACGCTGCCCGACAACGACGTTGATCCCGGAGTCGCGCAGGTTCTGAGCGTGCGCGTGGCCCTGGCTGCCGTAGCCGATGATGGCCACGGTCTTGTCCTTCAGGACCTCCAGTGTCGCATCCTGTTCGTAATAGACCTTCATCATCTACTCCCTGCCGCACACGGGTGCGGCGTCCTCGAATGACGGTTGCGGTGTATGAAGACCCCGCCCGGTACCGGGGATGCCCCCGGCACCCTTGCGGGTTTGCCACCGTAAGCAGCGAAAGCGCTGCCGCAATGGATTGCGATACCGGATTCGGCGGCGGAAGGCTACCCCTTGGTGGGCGCCGAAATGCAGCAGACTGAATATTTGTTCAATCAGTCTCGCATTCTCCCTGCCGTGCAGGACGCGCGGCGAAAGGCGTTGTCCGCCCGCCGCCGCGCGTGAATATCCCGGAACAATCCGCCGGGGGTGCCATGAACCGGCACCGGCAGAGACTACGCGTTCTCGGGCTGCATGGACCGCCGCATGGCCACGGTGCCGGTGCGGGCGATTTCCTTGATGCCGAAGCGCGCCAGCAGGCTCAGGATGGCCTGGATCTTGCCATGGTCGCCCGTGGCTTCCAGGGTCAGGTCATTCAGGCTCACGTCCACCACCTTGCAGCGGAAGATGTCGGCAATGCGCAGCACCTCTGCCCGGCGGGCGTCGTCGGCCTGCACCTTGACCATCACCATCTCGCGCTCGACGGCGGAAACGTCGATGAAGTCCACCACCTTGATCACCGTCACCAGCTTGCGCAGCTGCTTGACGATCTGCTCGATGATCTGCTCCTCGCCACTGGTGCTGATGGTCATGAGCGAAACGCCCTCTTCCAGCGTGGGGGCCACGTTCAGCGACTCGATGTTGAAACCGCGTCCGCTGAACAGCCCCGCCACCCGGGACAGAACGCCCGGTTCGTTCTCCACGAGAACGGAAAGCACATGTCGCATGGGCTGCCCTCCCTAGACCAGCAGCATTTCGTCCAGGGCCGCGCCAGCGGGCACCATGGGGTACACGTTCTCCTCGCGTTCCACCCGCACGTCGATGACGGCGGTATGGGGCGAGGCGAAGGCCGCGCGCAGCGTGGATTCCAGCTCGCCCGCCTCGGTGATGCGGTAGCCTTCGGCCCCGTAGGCCTCGGCCAGCTTCACGAAGTCGGGCTGCGCCTCCATGCAGGTGGAGCAGTAGTTGCGCTGGTAGAACAGTTCCTGCCACTGGCGTACCATGCCGAGGTAGCCGTTGTTCAGGATGACGATCTTGATGGGCAGCTTGTTGCAGACGGCGGTGGCCAGTTCCTGGATGTTCATCTGGATGGAACCGTCGCCCGCCATGTCGATGACCAGCTTGTCCGGAAAGGCGAACTGCGCGCCGATGGCAGCCGGAAAGCCGTAGCCCATGGTGCCGAGCCCGCCGGAGGTAAGCAGCGTGCGCGGCTTGCGGAAAGTGAAGAACTGGGCCGTCCACATCTGGTTCTGGCCCACCTCGGTGGTGACGATGGCGTCCCCACGGGTGATGGAGAAGATGGTTTCCACCACCTGCTGCGGCTTGATGGTGCCGTTCTGCACATAGGTAAGGGGCTGTTCGGTGCGCCAGGTGGAAACCTGGGTCAGCCACGGCTCGTGCGCCGTTGCCCAGTCCTTTTCGGCAAGGCGGGTGGTGGCTATCTCGCGGATGCCCGCCAGCGCCTTGCGGCAGTCGCCCACCACGGGAATGTCCACCTGCACGTTCTTGCGGATGGACGTGGGGTCGATATCTATGTGGATGATGCGCGCGCCGGAGGCAAACGCGGAAAGGCGCCCGGTCACCCGGTCATCGAAGCGCGCGCCCACGGCCACGATGCAGTCGGCGTTGTTCACGGCCTTGTTGCCCGCGTAGGTGCCGTGCATGCCGATCATGCCCAGCCACAGCGGGTCGTCGCCCGGAAAGGCGCCAAGGCCCATCAGGGTGGAGGTAACCGGAATGCTCAGGGTGCGGGCCAGCCAGCCAAGTTCCTCGCTGGCGTCGGACATGACCACGCCGCCCCCCGCGAAGAACAGCGGGCGCCTGGCCTCGATGAGGGCCTCCACCGCGCGGCGCAACTGGTTCAGGTTGGGCCGGTAGGTGGGGTTGTAGCTGCGCATCTTGACGTCTTCGGGCCAGATGAATTCTGTCCTGGCCTGCATGACGTCCTTGGGCAAGTCGACAAGAACGGGACCCGGCCTGCCGGAGCGGGCCAGATAAAAGGCCTGCCGCAGCACGCGGGCAAGGTCGCGCACGTCCTTCACCAGATAATTGTGCTTGGTGCACGGGCGGGTGATGCCGACAATGTCCACTTCCTGGAAGGCGTCGTTGCCGATGAGGGGGGTGGGTACCTGCCCCGTCAGCACGACCAAGGGAATGGAGTCGGCATAGGCCGTGGCGATGCCGGTCACGGTGTTGGTGGCGCCCGGTCCGGAAGTGACCAGACAGACGCCCACCTTGCCCGACGCGCGGGCAAAACCGTCGGCGGCGTGCACCGCCGCCTGTTCGTGCCGGACCAATATGTGCCGGATATCGTGCCGGGGCAGTTCGTCATAAATGTCTATGACGGCCCCACCGGGGTAGCCGAACAGTACGTCCACGCCTTCCCGCTTGAGGCATTCCAGCAGAATCCGGGCCCCGTTCAGTTCCATCTAGCCCTCCAAGGCGCGGTACCGGTCCAGTATGGCGTGGAGCCGGGTCTTTCCGTCGAGTTTCTGTTTCTTCAGTTCCTTGGCCTGCTTTTCTTCAGCGGGGGTCAGGAACGACTTGGCTTCGATCTTCTCCAACTGTTTCTCGAACAGAATATGCTCGTCCCATAGCGCCTTCAGTTCGGGGTCCGTGGCGGCGTACTTCTCGATGAGCGCGTTGTCTTTCGGTTCCATGGAACTTTCTCCTCTGGCGTTGAGGGTTGCTATTTCCCACATGTGCCAAGCAGGCCCCAGCTGGGCTCCACATCCGATTCGACGATCAATTTCTTCAACCGGCTCGTGTGGCCGGATACCAGGCGCACGCGGTTGCGGCGCATTCCCAGCGCAGAGGCCACGAATTCCTCCAGCGCCTTGTTGGCCTTGTTGTCCACCGCCGGTGCGGCCAGGCGCACCTTCAGCCTGCCTTCCGCCGTGCCCTCGCAGGCGCTCTTGCGCGCGCCGGGCACCGCCCGCACCAGCACCGCCCATTGCCCTTCCCCGGCAGGGGCCGCCCATTCGGGGCGGACGGGATCAGGCTGGCCCACCCTTCTGACGCCCGGCAATGCGCGCCGCGGCGGCCTCCAGTTCCTCGTCGTCCTCGCGGGACATGTCCAGCATGCGCAGGTGCTGCTGCACCACGGCGCGCACCTTCATTTCGAACTGCGCCTTGACCTTGCGGGCCTCGGCTATGTCCTCCTGAATGCGCGCAAGGCGGAGCTGCCCCTGATTGATGAGGTTCTCCGCCTTGGAATGGGCAGCGTCGATGATCAGCTGCGCCTCCCTCTGGGCACTTGCCTTGAGGTCGGCGGTAACCCTTTGGGTGGTCATCAACGTGTCTCGCAACGTCGATTCCCGCTCCTTGAATTCTGACAGGCGTTCTTCAAGCCGCGCCACCTGCCCGGCCAGCGCGGCCTTTTCCTCGCTCAGGCGGCCAATGGCATCCGCAGCCTCCTGCATCATCCTGTCCACCTCATCGGTGGTGTAGCCTCGCAGGGACTTGGAAAAGCTGTGGTTCAGCAGATCTATGCGGCTCACGGACATGTGACGCCCCTATCGCATGGTGACGGCGAACTGGTACAACGACTGGACAAGCACGGCGTTGATGAACTGGATGGCCAGCAGCACCACCACCGGGGACAGGTCCAGTCCCCCCAGGTAGGTGAACGGAATCCACTTGCGAACCCGGTAGAACACCGGCTCCGTCAGGTTGCGCAGAATGCGCACGATGGGATTGTAGGGATCCGGGTTGACCCACGAGAGAACCGCCGAAACGATGACGATCCAGAAATACAGGTTCAGCACGGCATCAAGCACGCGCGCCACGCCGAAAATGAGATTCGAGAAAACGAACATGAACCCTCCGGTTAAGCGCACCCCGGAATTGAGGGGCGACCGTAACACCGATACTTCCACTTACCCGCCACAAGAATCAAGCAAAAAGTGGTTACTCCTGCACCGGGCGCACGGCCTTGCCCGCCGGATGTCCCCACCTGATGCCCGCTCCTTGCGCGCCAGTTCCCCGCCAGTTCCCCGCCAGTCGCCCACCAGTTGCCGACAAGCCACCGGCCTGACGCCCAGCGGACACGCCTTATGGGCGGGCGCACCCGAACGCGGCGCCTTGCCCGTTCTTGCCCGCGCCCTGCTGCCCGTTCTGCTGGCGCAGAAACTCCGCCAGCACCCGGCGCAGCGCCCAGAAGTCGTCCAGGTGCAGCCGCGCGGAAAGTGACGGGCTGCGGTAGGCCCAGAAGCACACCCCGGCCATGCGGGCGGTTTCCTCGTCGGCGATGGTGTCGCCCATGAAGGCCACCTCGTCACGGGCAAGGCCCCAGGCGTCCAGGGTGGCGCAGATGCCTTCCGGATGGGGTTTGGCCCGCACGCGCGATGCCGTCATGACCGGAAAGAACAGCTCGGTCATGCCGAAGTGGTCGAGCACGTATTCCATGGTGGTGGTGCGGTTGGTGCAAATGCCCCGGCGCAGGCCCGCGTCGCGCAGCCAGCGCAACAGTTCCATCAGGCCCGGCTCCGGCTCCAGCAGGGGCAGGATGTCGCGCCGGTAGACGATGCGCTTGCGGGCCTCCGGCAATTTGGACATGAGCGCGGGCGGCACGATGCGCGCCAGCGACTGCCCCACCGAGGCCATGTGGGTATAGTCCTCGTCCTGCCGCGACATGGGCGGCTGGCCCAGCGCGCCAAGGATGAGGTTGTAGTACTGGATGTTGGACGCACGCGAGTCGAACAGCACGCCGTCGCAATCGAAGATGATGCCCTTGAGGCCCTTGGGGAACAGCTGCTGAAGGCGATGAACCGTTGGGTACACGATGACTCCGAAGAAAGGCTGGCCGGTTTTCACATCCCGGAGGACAGGATGACCACGAAGACCGGTCATGCCCTGCATCGGGGGCAACGACGATGGCCGCGCCCCTCCGTATTGCGGACATGAGAAAAAGGGGGGTGCAGGGGGCTACCGCCCCCTGCCCGCCGGAGGCGTACAAAAACGGTTTTCCCTACCGGGCACACTTGCCGCAACAGACCACGTCGAACACGCGGTCCAGCCAGGGACGCGCGGCGTCGGGTCCGGGGCGGCCCGCCACCCGCCACAAGGGCAGGCGGGCGTGCACCACCAGTTTGGCCACCTTGTCGCCCCAGGCGGGGCACAGGCTGGCGGTCTGCTCGGCGGTGACGGGGGCAAAGGCGGCGCCGCCGTCGCGCAGGGTAGCGGAAATCTCGGCGTCGCAGGTGAACAGCACCGCGCCGTCGGGCAGGAAGGGGCCCATGTTCTCGACGATGACCCGCCACGAGGGGCCGATGATGTCGGCACCGCTGCCGGGCAGCATGGCGGAATACGGGTCGAGGGCGGGCATCTCGCGCAGTTCCTCGTCCGTTTCCACGCCCAGGATGTCGGCCAGGCTTTCGCGGCTGCGCGAAAACTTTTCCTTCAGGGCATCCAGTTCGCGCACGCGCTCTTCCAGATGCCAGGCCAGGATCAGGGTCTTCTGCGCGGCAATGCGCCGGTTGCGGTCCGCCTGGGCAGGATCCTCGGAAGCGGCCCCGCCGCCCGTCCCGTCCTTTTTACCCGGCTCACCCGGCCCGCCGGAGGCGAAATTCTCCAGCGCGGCCAGTTCGGAGCGGCCCAGGGAAAACGGGGCCTCGTCGTGCGCGCTTTCCAGCGCGGCCACCATGGCGGCCAGGTCACCGTGCGGACCGGAACCCACGTTCATGCCGAAGTCCAGCAGTTCGGCCAGACAGGCGCGCGCCTCCGCCTCGGACAGAGGCAACAGGGGCGACCGCCACGGGGCTGCGCTGGGGTTTGCGGGGGCCTGCGGCGCGCCACCGGCCACCGAAGGGGCGG
>NZ_VSMK01000396.1 GCF_011682075.1 Nitratidesulfovibrio liaohensis | reverse complement strand
GCCGCCGCCCAGACCACCTACACCCCGCTGGCGGCCATGCTGCACCAGTTGGGCGGGCACGCCGCCCGCGCCGCCGTGCTGGCGGGCAAGGGGCTGTTCGTTGCGCTGCTGGCCGGGCTGCTCTATTCGGTGGGCAAGGGACTGCTGGGCTTTCAGTGGCACGTGGTCTTCGAAAACCTGCGTTCCCTGCTCATCTGGCACTTTCCCAACGGGCGTCCGGACGAGATGTTCCTGGGACTTGGCGGCCTTGCCTATTCGCTGCTGATGGCCGTCATCGCCATTTCGGTCAGCTTCTTCATCGGACTGGTCGTGGGCGTGGGGCGCTCGTCGGCCAACCGGGTGTTCCGCATTCCCTGCCTGCTGTACATCGAGCTGATTCGCGGCAACCCGCTGATCATCGTCATCTTCTGGGTATACTTCTTCATCCCGGTCATGTTCGGCACCACGCTGAACGTGTTCTGGTCGGCCACGTGGGCGCTGACGGCCTTCACCGGGGCCTACATCGCCGAAATCGTGCGCACCGGCATCCAGAACATTCCCGCCGGGCAGGTGGAGGCGGCCTACTCCACGGGCCTCACCTACCTGCAGGCCATGCGCAAGATCGTGTTGCCCCAGGCCCTGAAGCAGATGATCCCCGCCATCGTGGGCCAGTTCATCGCCATTTTCAAGGACACCTCGCTGGCCTTCGTGCTGGGCGTGCTTGAACTGACCTTCGTGGCCCAGGGCATCAACAACCGCCTGATGATCCACCCCATGGAAATCTACGGCACGGTGGCCTTCCTCTATTTCATCTGCTGCTACTCCATGTCGGTGTTCGCCGCGCGGCTGGAACGCAGGCTGTCGCCGGAAAAGGTCAGCCTGCGCATGTGACGCGCCCGGCGCACCGCCGGTCTGCACCGCAGCCACCTTACCCATTGACACCACAAGGCCCCCGCCGTCCTTCCCCGGAAGCGACGCGGGGGCCTTCTCGCGGTGTGGGCAAGGGTGCCGCCCCGCCCTGATAACCGGAAGTAGCCACTGCAAACTCCAAGCAACACCTGTAACCTCAAGGAGGCACCAAAAGGGGCCTTTGCACGGCTCCGCCATCCCTCTTCCGCGTTGCAACGTCCCGTCGTTTCTGGATACCGGGACATGGCACGGCCCTTGCTGACTACTGGAGTCCATTCGTGCACCCCACCCGCAAGGAGACGTCCATGTCGCACCGGCTGTCCAGTGTCCGCGCCCGCATCCTGCTGCTTGCCGCCTGCGGCATCGTGGCCACCGGCCTGGTGGCGGCCATCGCCTTGCACGCCATGAGTGCCATCCGCGCAGACTTCACTCGGGTGACCCAGCACAGCCTGGCGGGCAAGATCGCCACCCTGTCCATCGGCAAGGACCTGAACTACGTCAGCCGCCTTACCCGCAACATCATGCTGGGCAGCAACCTGGAGAAGGACCTGGCCGGGCTGGAACGCACCGCAGCCTCCATCCGCGAGGGATTCCGCGCCCTGAACAAGGCCGCCGACAACGACGAGGTTCGGCGTAAGGTGGCCGAGGCCGAGGATTCCACCATGCAGTTCGTGGAGGACGGCATGGTCTTCGTGCGGGGGCTTGCCCAGATGCCCCCGGCGGAACGGCACCAGCGCTACCCCCAGTACCAGGCGTCCGCAACCCCGCTGGCCGAGGCATCGCGCAAGCATTTCGACGCGTTGGTGACCCACGCAGATGCCTCGTACGCCGAAAGCCTGGCCCGCTTCGAGCATGACCTGGCCGCCGGGCGCACCCGGGTGCTGCTGCTGTCCGCTGGCGTGGTGGCCGCCCTGCTGCTGCTTGGCTGGGCCATCGTGCGGGTCATCGTGCGCCCGCTGGACCGGGCCACCGCCTATGCCCGCGCCGTGGAGGGGGGCCGCTACGACGACCTGACCGAAGACGAGGCCCGCGCCTTTTCGGGCGAGGTGGCCACCCTTGTGGGCGCCATGCGGGCCATGGTGGCCCAGATCCGCCAGCGCATCGGCTTTGCCCAGGGGGTACTGCGCAGCCTGCCGGTGCCCTGCGTCATCCTGAACACCGACGGCACGGTGCAATGGGCCAACGACGCCCTGGCCGCGCTGTCGGGACGAGGCGGCACCGGCGCATCACTGGTGGGACAGCCCGGAGATCGCGCCCTGCCCACCCCGCATGCCGCCGCCATCTGCGACGATGCCCTGCGCCGCAACCGGCTGCGCCGGGCCGACCTGCCTCTGGACGACGAGGGCGAGCGCGGCGCGGACATGACCGCCTGTCCCGTGCACGACCTGGACGGCAACCCCTTGGGGGTGATGGCCTGCCTGGTGGACGTTTCCGAACTGCGCCGCCAGCAGCGCCTGGTCATGGAACGCAACGAGGCCCTGGCCGAGGCCGCCGACAACGCGGGCCGGGTGGGCGGCGATGTAGTGGACGCCGCGCGTCGGGTGGATGACAGCGTGCGCGAATCGCTGCGCCGGTCGGACATGCAGCAGGCCCGCACCGCCGAGGTTTCCGTGGCCGTGGAACAGATGAACGCCACAGTGGCCGAGGTGGCGCGCGGGGCCACCGATGCCGCCGGGTCCGCCGACGAGGCC
>NZ_VSMK01000395.1 GCF_011682075.1 Nitratidesulfovibrio liaohensis | reverse complement strand
CGACGGCGGGAAGGCAGGCGGCGGCCACGAAAGCGCGAAGGCGCGAAACGGCGTGCGCGGCGTTGTCCGCAACCCGGCCTCGAACGGCGCACCGTGCTCCGGTGGGCCTGCTGGGAACGCCCGCCGCGTGTCCGGACAGGCTGGCGGAATGCCCAGCCGAAAACCGGAATGCGGGGGGCGGCGGAATGCCGCGCGTCGGTAACGGGGTGATCCCCGCACGGTGGGCTACAAAATTTCGGCGGGGCAGGCAAGGGGTGTTCCCTTGCCCGCCCGCCTTCACAAAACCGTCGAAAAGGCGCGGCGGTCTGATAACCACCCGCGCCCGTTCGTCATTACTTCATCACCACGTCGCCGAAGTAGGGGAAGTCCTGCACGTTGATGATCGCTTTCGCGTTCGTCACCGTCTTGCGGGCAGCCCACGACAGCGGTTCCATGTGCAGCGGCACGAAGGCGGCCTCGTCGTAGGCCAGCTTCTCGGATTCCTGCAGCAGGGCGTCGCGCTTCTTGGGATCGGTGGTGCGGTTGGCTTCCTCGATCAGCGCATCGTACTTCTTGTTGCAGTAGTTGCCGCTGTTGTACTGGCCCATGCCGGTGTCCTTGTTGGCGCACATCAGCAGGTATTCGCCGTAGTTGGCGGTGTCTTCGGTATCCGGGTGCCAGCCGATCATCTGGATGTCGGCAACCTGGGCGTCGTACTCATCCCAGTACTGGGCCTTGGGCATGGTCTTCAGGTTCACCTTGATGCCGATCTTGGCCATCATGGAAACGAAGGCCTGGGCCACCTTTTCGTCGTTCACGTAGCGGTTGTTGGGCGCGATCATGGTCAGTTCCAGACCCTTTTCGTAGCCCGCTTCCTTCATCAGCTTCTGGGCCTTGGCCAGGTCGAAGCGGGGCTTCAGGTCGGCGATGTAGCCGGGGTAGCCCTTGGGCGCCTGCTGCTGGGTGACCACGGTGTAGCCCTTCATGATCTTGGCCACGATGCCCGCATGGTCGGTGGCGGCGATGATGGCTTCACGCACCTTGGGGTTGGCCAGGGCGGGGTTGCGCTTCTGGTTCAGCTGGAAGGTGATGATGCGGGTGCTGGCCATGGTGATCAGCTCCACATCGGGGTTCTTGGCCAACTGGTCGTAGTCCTGCACGGGCACGGGGGTGATGAAGTCCACGTCGCCCTTCAGGATGGCGGCCACGCGGGTGGCTTCGTTCTTGATGGGGGTAAGTTCGATGGTGTCGACGTTGCCGTGCTTGCCCCAGTAGTTGGGGTTGGCCTTCAGCACCAGCTTCACGCCGTGTTCACGCTGGGCCACCATGAACGGGCCGGTGCCCGAGGCGTTCTCGTTGGCGAACGAGGCGCCGTTCTTCACCACGGCGCCCTTGGGCTGGCCCGCGGCGTCAGTGCCGGTGTAGAACTTGGAGTCCATGGGGAAGATGTAGGTGGCAAGGTTCATCACCAGGCCGTAGGGCTCGGTGGTGACGATGTCGATGGTGTTGTCGTCCACCACCTTGGGCTCGGCGAACTTGACGTACAGGCCCTTGAAGTCGGGGGATTCCTTCAGGCGCTTGATGGTCCAGGCCACGTCGGCGGCGGTGAGCGGGTTGCCGCTGTGGAACTTGACGCCCTTGCGCAGGTGGAAGCGCATGGTGGTGGGGTTGATCTGTTCCCACTTTTCGGCCAGGCGCGGCTCGAACTTCATGTCCTGGGTCCAGCGCACCAGGGGATCGAACACCCAGTGCGAGTAAGCCAGCATGGGCCCGGAAAGCTGCATGTGCGGATCGAGCGATTCAGGGTCGGACGAGATGCCGACACGGAAGGTCTTGCCTTCGGCGGCTTCGGCCTTGGGGCCGAACGCCAGCACGGCCGCCAACATCATCAGAAGCAGTACGAGAGTCCGTTTCATCCAGTACCTCCAGCGGTTGTTGCTACAATGACGCCGCGCGGGCCAGTCAGAACCGGTCAGGACCGGTGCGGACGGCTCGTCCCGTGGCCGTCCGGCGGCACTCCGATACCCGTGATGCCCGCGATGCGTAGTCCGGTGCAATGAGACCGACAGTCCTGTAGACCATCCGGCGGCTAGTGCGTCAAGCTGTGCGCCGTGCGAATATTGTCAAATCGCGCTACGAAAATGTACCGTGAAATCAGCCTGTAGCCGGAACATGCCAAGACCGCCGCGTCCTGCACGGGTGCGGCGGCCCTGGCGAATCTGGCGGGATAGGGATGCGGGCAGCTGCTGCCCACGGACGAAAAGGCGATTTGAAAATCCTACTGCGAGCGCACCTTGCGCATGTACTCCATGTACACGGCGTTCACCCACTGGGCGATGCGGTACACCCCGTCGCGCACAGGCACCCAGGTCACCGTGCCGTCGGCATCGATCTTGCCGTCGAACAGATACTCCAAGCCCACGTCCACCCCGCCGGTCACGCTGCCCGTGTGCATTCGGGTGGAAACCTCTCCCTTCAGCAGCATGTCCAGGGGCTGATGCGCGCCGCCGGGCCAGTGCAGGATGGCACGCAGCACCACCTTGTCGCCGCGCGCCAGCGGCCCCTTTTCGCCGTCCTCGCCCGCGCGGGGGGCGATGCAGGCGCGCAGCCCC
>NZ_VSMK01000394.1 GCF_011682075.1 Nitratidesulfovibrio liaohensis | reverse complement strand
CGCTGCTGCATGCCGCCGGAAAGCTGGCCGGGCCGGGCCGCCTCCCACCCGGCAAGGCCCACGCGGGCCAGGGCCTCCGCCGCCTTGTCGCGGCGGGTCGCTTTGGTGGCCCCCATCACTTCCAGCCCGTATTCGGCGTTTTCCAGCACGGTGCGGTGGGGAAACAGCGCAAAATTCTGGAACACCATGCCGAAGGTGCGCTGGCGCAGGGCGCGCAGGTCTTTCATCGAAAGCGTGGTCACGTCGGTGCCGTCGATGCGCACCGTGCCGTCGGTGGGTTCGATGAGCCGGTTCAGGCAGCGCACCAGCGTGGACTTGCCGCTACCGGAAAGGCCCATGACCACCACTATCTCGCCCTCGTCCACGTCGAACGAGGCACGGTTGACGCCCACGGCGTGCCTGGTGCGCTTGTATATCTCGTCCTTGGGCTTGCCCTCGCGGACCATGGCCAGCGCCTTGTCGGGGGCTGGCCCGAATATCTTGGTCAGGTTCCTGATCTCTATCTTCGCCATATTGCCTCCTGTACTGCGCGCCACGGGGGCCTTGCTCCGGAAAAGACCGAATGCACCGCCGCAAATGCCGGGGCGAACCCGCCACCGGCCACGCCGTGCGCCATCCGGAAAGGGAACGGGCACGAATGGTCGACGTGCGGCAAGCACCTTCGGCACACACCCGGTGAGGGCGCGCGTCATGTTGTCATGGGGATGCACGGGAGGGAGGAGACACGGAACGGGATGCGCCACCGACAGAGCATGGACAGCCCCGAACCATCACCACGGCACCACGGCACCGGCAGCGCGCCATGGGCGCGGCACGACCGAAGCCGACCAGGGGGATGGACGCCGCACGTTCAAGACCCGCGCAGACGGCGGGTTCCCGAACCTGCAACACAGGGCACGCCGCAGCCATCATCCTGCCGGGCCGCAAGGGCACGCCGGAGGAAACACAGGCCGCGCAAAGCGACTGCATCCGAAATCATTGCACACCGAAAATCATTGTATTTCGGTGACAAACATCATACCGAACTCATATGCGCACGGGCAGGCATTCCTTGGCCCTTGCCCGTACACCCAACATCCTCCCGGACATCGAAGCATGCTATTTCAATATGCCATGAGTGCACTTTTCATTACGGCAATGAATCCTTTTACTCATGCCATTTTTACAATATACATCAAAAAATACTCCGTGTCCACCCACGATGTATTTTAGTGTCAATCTCTGGCACTACGGTGCGTACAGCACCTTTGGCGCCACCTGTGGCAAGCGCGTGCGGAGCCGTTGCACCCTGACGGAAAACATGCCATCCATGAAGGCAGTACGCTGCGGAGGTGAGCATGGCCATGGACAGTTTTTCCTTGCGACAAGCGGCGTTACGATGGGGGGCAAGCCTTTTCGGCGTGGCCGACCTGGACCGCCTGCGCACCCTGCCCACCCAACCGGAAAACCTGCTGGACGGCTGGACGCGGGCCATCAGCCTGGGCGTGCGCCTGGCGGACCCGGTGCTGGACGACATCGTGGACGGCCCCACCCCGCTCTACGCCCACCACTTTCGAGCGGTGAACATTCGCCTGGACGACACCGCCCTGCGCCTGGCCCTGCTTATCCAGGAAGCGGGCGGACGCGCCCTGCCGCTGCCTGCCTCGCAGGCGATGGACTCCGTGGCCTGCACCAGCATGATCTCGCACAAGGCCGTGGCCGTGGCCGCCGGGCTTGGCTGGCAGGGCAAGAGCCTGCTGACCATTTCGCCGCTGTACGGCCCGCGCATCCGCCTGTGCACGGTGCTCACAGACCTGCCCCTGCAGCCGGGCCGCCCGCTGATGAACCGCTGCGGCAACTGTACCCGCTGCGCCGACGCCTGCCCTGCCGGGGCCATCAAGGGGACGGCACTGCCGAATGAACCGGGCGCGCACTACGAAAGCCGCGACGAGGCCCTGCACTTCGAACGCTGCCGCACCCTGCTGCAAGAGGACTTCGCCAAACGTCCGCTCATCGGACATTCGGTGTGCGGGGTCTGCGTCAAGGTGTGCCCGTGGGGAGCGCGCGGCAAGGGTGTGCTGCACGGGCGCGACGACGTCCCCATGACCATGATGGACGACCAGTTCACCCTGTTTCCGCAATCGTCCTGAACGCATTGTTCCATCGCCGCACCGCCCCGCCCACGGGCCGGTTGCCCGCACCGCAGCCAAGGGAGGCCCCCATGGTCCGCTCCATCACCCCACGCGAACTCGACGATGCCCTGTGCGGCGAAGAACGCATGCTGCTGCTCGACGTGCGCAGCAGGAGCGAACGCGACCTGCACCCCGAGGCCATTCCCGGTTCGCAGTGGCGCGACCCGGCCAACGCGGACACGTGGCTGTCCTCCATTCCGGAGGGCACCAGCGCCGTGGTGTATTGCGCGGGCGGGGGAGAGGCCAGCCGGGGCATCCAGTCACGCCTGACGGCGCGCGGGGTGGCCGCGCGCTATCTGGAAGGCGGTCTGGCCGCATGGCAGCGGCAACACGGCGGCGAGCACGGTGAACAGGGCGGCCCCGCCGTACGGGCGGGCGAAGGCTGCACCCATGCTCCGCTGCGGGGCGAACCCGGCGGACACATTCCCGCCGGGGG
>NZ_VSMK01000393.1 GCF_011682075.1 Nitratidesulfovibrio liaohensis | reverse complement strand
TCCGCCAGGAGCCCCCAGCCGCCCGCATCCGCCCCCGCGTCGGCCTTTCACCCCGCGCCCCCGCTCCCCCCGTCTTTCGCCGCCCCCTTACCTTGTGCCGACTCCGCAACCGCACCCTCCCCCCAACCTAAAGCCCTCCGCTCCCCCGCCGATAAGGTTTCACAGGGGACAGGCGGTACCATTCTGGCACCAGCCTTGCAGCCCCAACGGCGGGAGACCCCCATCGGGAAATTTCTTCCGACGAAGAGGTGCATCATGGTCGATCTGGCATCCGGCGGCGTATACTTTTCCGGGCTCGGCAACGGCACGGACTTCTCCAAGGTCATCGACCAGATGAAGTCCATCGAGCAGATTCCGCAAAAGCGCCTTACCCTGTGGAAGGCCGACTGGCAGAAGCGTCAGGACGCCTTTGGCGAGTTGCGCACGGAAATCGCCACGCTCAAGGACACCGTGGACGCCATGAGTTCCATGAACAAGTTCCTGGTGAAAACGGCAACCAGTTCCGCAGAAACCGTGGCCAGCGCCACCACCGATTCCAGCGTGCTTGAAGGCAACTACAAGATCGAGGTGGGGCAACTGGCCTCCAGTTCCATCTGGACCTTCAACACCGCCTTCGCCGACAAGAAAACCAAGGTCAACGACTCCGGCAGCGACCAGCAGTTCGTCTACACCTACATGGGCAAGACCCGCACGCTCACGGTGCCCAGCGGCACCACCATCGACAGCCTCAAGAACATGATCAACAACGACCCCCAGAACCCGGGGGTAAAGGCCATGCTGGTGCAGAACGGCACCGGCTACACCTTCCAGTTCCGGGGCATGGATCTGGGGGCCAACGCCACGCTGTCGGTAGGTGCGGGTACCACCGTCACCGGACTTCCCAGCAATGTCGCCAACTGGAGCGTGCAGGCCAACCAGAACGCCAAGTATCGGGTCAACGGCTGGCCCGCCGCCACCTGGCTGGAATCCACGTCCAACACGTTGACCAGCGCCGTCGAAGGCATGACCATCACCCTCAAGGACGTGGGCACCACCCAGATTTCGGTGGCCACCGACACCGGCAAGATCAAGGATAACGTAAAGGCGTTCGTGGATGCCATGAACGCCGTGCGGGCGAAGATCAAGGACCTGACAGCCGTCAACAGTTCCAAGGAGGTGGACAACCCTGACAAGGCCGCGTCGCTGTACTCCATGCAGAAGGGGTCCATCCTTACCGGCAACTACGGCGTGCAACTGCTGTCCACGCAACTCAAGATGGCCACGGCGGACAAGGCCGCGGGCTTCGAATACCAGTACAAGGACGGCAACCTGCTGCGCGGCGACGTGTATTCGTCGCTGGCGCACATCGGCATCCTGACCAATGCCGAGACCAACAGCCTGAACGCCGGCCTGCTGGAACTGGATGAGGAAAAACTGGACGAAGCCCTGAAGGCCAACCCCGCGGACGTGGCGGAACTGTTTGCCGCCGACGGGCTGCCGGAGTCCGACTCGTCCGACTTCAGCTATTACTCGCACGTCAAGGGCGTGACCAAGGCGGGCATCTACGACGTGACCTACGACGTGGACGCTTCCGGCAACATCGTCAACGCCTACGTCGGCGGCAAGCGCGCCAACGTGGACAACGCGAACAAGCAGATCACCGCCATCGAGGGCGACGCCCGAGGCCTTGCCCTACAGGTCGACAACCTTTCGCAGGGCAGCTACTCGAGCCGCATACGCATCAAGGAAGGCAAGCTCAGCGGGCTCAGCGACCAGCTCAAGGACATGCTGGGCAGCGACGGCGCGCTGAAGATCCTGGAAGACAACTACCAGGGCATCATGGACGACATACAGAAGAAGATCGACAAGGAAGTGGACCGCGTCACCCAGTGGGAACGGCGCGAACGGCTGCGCTACTCGCGGCTGGAGGCCACCCTGGCCCGCTACGACGCGCTCAACAAGTCGGTGGCCAGCCAGATCAAATCGTTGTCCTCGTCCACGTCTTCGTAACCACGACAACCGGCGCGACCACGACGACCGGGGCGACCGGGGCGATCGCCATCGGCGCGCACCAGACCAACATCCCCCGCCACCACGCGGGAAACGACCACAACCCGCGGCACACTCACCGCAGCACCACGCGGGCGCATACACCGGGAGATTGCAATGCAGAAGGCCGCACACGCCTACCTACAGACTCAGGTCACCACGACCACCCAGGGCGAGCTGTTGCTCCTGCTGTATGACGGGGCCGTCAAGTTCCTGAACCAGGCCAAGGAAAAGATCGCCGAGCGCGACTACGCGGGCAAGGGCATCCTGATCTCCAAGGCCCTGGACATCGTCAACGAACTGGACGCCAGCCTGAACCTGGAAAAGGGCGGCGAACTGGCGGAGAACCTGCACAAGCTGTACTTCTACTGCTCCACCCGCCTGCTCAACGCCAACCTGAAGATGGACGTGGCGTTCATTGACGAGGTGATCAAGATCCTGTCCGGCCTGCGCGGTGCCTACGGCCAGATCGTCAATACCCCGGAGGCCATGGCCGTGGGGGCCAGCATGGCCGCCAGCCGCACGCCCGCCAACGCCGCGCCTTCGCGCGTGCCACTGCCCACCGCGCAGATGCCGCCGCTGAGCAAGC
>NZ_VSMK01000392.1 GCF_011682075.1 Nitratidesulfovibrio liaohensis | reverse complement strand
GTCGCTGCACCCGATGCGCGCGGTGTCGCCCGGCGGCCCGGCGGCAAAGGCCCAGCAGTTGTGGGTGGCGTCGGCGAATTCGCCGCGCACCGCCTCGATGAAGGCCCGCGCCGTGGCCGTGTCCGGCGCGTGGGCCACGCTGACGATGAACCGGCTGCGCTTGATGGAGTCTTCCCGCCGGTACACGCCCCCGGCAAACCCGGTAGCCCCGGCCATGTGGACCAGCTCGGCCCCCTGCGCCAAGGCGCCCGGCCCTGCCGCGTCCGGCCTGCCCGAGTGGCCGGACAGAAAGGGCACCGCATAGCGGGCGGGGGTAGGCTGCCCCGCGTGGGGTGCGGATTCGCCCGTTGCGGTTTCCGCTCCCGGCGCGGTTCCGGATGGGATACCAGGTGGGGTAAGGGTACGCTGGTCGGCCATGGCCTCCGGCTGTAGCCGCCTGCCCGTGGCAGGTCAAGGTACCGGTCGGGATGCCGGGCGGCACACCGGTCGGGGTGCCCCGTGCCCATAACGGGCCCACACTCCAACATTTCACCCATCGCCCCCGCAACCAACCATTCACCATGTCCAAAACCCTGATCATCGCCGAAAAGCCCTCTGTCGCGCGTGAACTGGCCCCCCTCGTGGGCGCCACGCAGCGCCGCGCGGGCTTTCTGGAAGGGCCGGACCATCTGGTGAGCTGGGCCGTGGGGCACCTTGTGGGCATTGCCGAACCGGAGGAACAGGACCCGGCCTGGGCGGGCCGCTGGACCCTGGACCAGTTGCCCATGCTGCCGCCGCGCTTTCGGCTGCGGGTACTGCCGGAAACGGCGGACCAGTTCGCCGTGCTGCGCCGCCTGCTCACCGACGAGCGCGTTACCGGCGTCATCAACGCCACCGACGCCGGGCGCGAGGGCGAGCTGATCTTCCGGCGCATCTACCTGATGGCCGAATGTGCGAAACCGGTGCGCCGCCTGTGGGCCAGCGACATGACCGAGGAAGGCCTGCGCAAGAGCCTTGCCCGCCTGCTGCCCGACGCGGAAAAGCGCAACCTGGGGCTGGCCTCCTTTGCCCGGGCCGAGGCCGACTGGCTGGTGGGCATGAACTATTCGCGCCTGTTCACGGTAAAGACCGGCGGCCTTGTCTCCGTGGGGCGCGTGCAGACCCCGGTGCTGTGCCTGCTGACCGCCCGCCGCCGCGAGATAGAACAGTTCGTGCCGCAGGATTTCTGGACCGTGGAAGGCGTGTTCACCCCCGGCGGCGGCAAGGGGCGGGCCGCGCACGACGTCGGGACCGCCCCCGATGCGGCACCGGACGCGACACCGGACACGTCACCCGCCGACGCGCCGGACTCCTTCCCCGCCGTATGGCACCGCCCGCCGGAACTGCGCGAAACCCGCGTGGACAGCGAGGACGAGGCCTCGGCCATCGCCGACGCCTGCACCGGGCGCGAAGGCGTGGTGGAATCGGTGGCCAGCAAGGCAGGCAGCCAGCAGCCGCCCCTGCCCTTCGACCTGACCACCCTGCAGCGAGAAGCCAACACCCGCTTCGGCCTGTCCGCAAAGGACACCTTGGCCCACGCCCAGGCGCTGTACGAAACGCACAAGCTCATCACATACCCGCGTACCGATTCCCGCCACCTGACCAAGGAACTGTTCGCGGAAATCCTGAATCACTTCCGTGCCATCCACCATCTGTACCCGGACGAGACCATGCTGGCGGTTGCGCGCATCAAGTCCGGCAAGGTCAAGTTCCCCTGCGTGGATGACCGCAAGGTCACCGACCACCACGCCATCATCCCCACCGCCCGCAAGGGCGACCCGGCCCGCCTTTCGCAGCCGGAACGGCAGATCTACGAAATGATCTGCCGCCGGTTCATCGCCGCCTTCTGCGCCGAGGCAAAATTCGCCACCTCCACCGTCACGGTGAAGGTGGGCGAGCACGCCTTCATCGCGCGGGGCAAGGTGTTCAAGGAAAAGGGCTGGCTGGCCGTGGAACCGTGGCGTGCGGCGGAGGACACCCCCCTGCCCCCCCTCCGCAAGGGTGCGAAGCTGCACACAGACGATATCCGCCGGGTAACGCGCCAGACCAAGGCCCCGGCCCACTACACCGACGCATCGTTGCTGGCGGCCATGGAAACCGCTGGGAAACTGGTGGAGGACGAGGAACTGCGCCAGGCCATGAAGGAACGCGGCCTCGGCACCCCCGCCACCCGCGCACAGGTCATCGAAACGCTGCTCCAGCGCGGCTATGTGGCCAGGCACGGCAAACGGCTCATCGCCAGCGACCGGGGCATGCAGGTGGCCGAGATCATCGAGGCGCTGCTGCCCGACGTGGCCTCGCCCGAGTTGACCGGCACGTGGGAAAAGGCTCTCAAAGACATGGAGGCGGGCACCGCCACCTACCCGCAGTTCATGCACGGGATACGCGAAAGCGTGTGGAACGGCGTGCATCGCATCAAGCGGGTGGGCGGGCGCAATCTGGACCGTTTGCTGGACACGGCGTCCGAACGGTACGCCCGCACGCCCGACGGGCTGTGCCCGCTATGCGGCGGCGAAGTGCGCCAAACCCCGCGCGGCTGGGCCTGTACCGGGCAGCCGCCCGCCCCTTCCGGAAAGAAGCGCGGCAAGGCGGCAAACGGCGACGACGGCGACGGG